>NZ_JAUFQF010000002.1:300000-496496 GCF_030409635.1 Vibrio agarivorans
AAAGTTCCGATTCCTAAGAAAATCCCAGTAGTGAGTGAAGAGGCAATTGTCGAGGGTGTGACCACAGATAGCAATGCACCGTCAGGGCCAGTTGCTGATACCCTGTCGTATGAACCAGAAGTGCAGCACAGTGGTCAAGAACTCAATCCACAAATCGCCACGACATCGGTTGAAGCGCAAAGTGTGCCAGCGATGGATTTTAGCCAAACCCCAATGGATTCATCTTTTCGGCAGTAATACAGATTAGAAATAACAAGGGCGAGTCATTACTACTCGCCCTTGTTATTTTATATAAATGATACAGTTTTTATGCCTGAATAAGTTGCTTTGGCTCAAAAAGTATCTTTGGCGTAAAAATCAGTGATGGTGATGTTTCATCCCTTGCATGACCTTTTTCACCGGAGCATCGAATTGAAGCGTATCACCCTCTTTTAGCGATAATTCAACTGAGAGCACTTCTCCCTCTTTTAGAGGTGAGTCGAGGTTAAATAGCATGATGTGGTCTGCACCAGGTTTGAGGTGTAACTGCTGTTGAGCTGCGATGGTAAAATTAGGCACTTGACGCATCTTCATCACATCGCCTTCCATCTCGACCGTGTGCAGCTCGACTTTTCCTGCGCGCTCAGTGCTAGCTGACATGACGACAACTTCTTTATCTGAGTGATTGTGCAGCGTAGCGAAAACCGCACTGGTGGTGACGCTAGGTGGTGTTGCACGCGCATACGCATCTTGAACCTCGATAGAGTAGTGAGCTTGAGCAAAGCTTGATGTGAGTACAAATAGAGCCAGTGTTTTTGCAAGAGCGTGCATTGGTTTTCCTTAAGATTTCGTTATTGTTTTGATGGCTGCGAGCACTGGTGCTGGAGAGAGTGCATGCGGCACTTTCGTCATCAGATTGCCTTGTGCGTCGATAAAGTAAAAATAGGAATTATGGTCGAGGGTATAGTCCAACTCAGACCCTTCAAGCTCTGTTTTCTGAAAGATGACGCCATAGTGTTGAGCGAGCTTCTTAGTGGTCTCTAGACTACCACTCATGCCCTCAATCGCTGGGTGAAAGTACTGCGCATATTGATGTGCAAGCGCAGCATCATCACGATCTGGGTCGAGAGAGATGAAGATAGGACGAATTTGTTGCAGCTCAGATTCATCCAGCTGATTGAGTGCGCCAGATAGCATTGCTAGGGAGGTTGGGCAGACATCTGGGCAGCGAGTGAAACCAAAATAGATGACTCGAATCCGTGAGTCACTTGGGTCAAACAGTTCAGTGTTAGGGTTGTCTGTGGTACCTAAAGTGGCAGTAAACCCCTCTGGTTCCGTTTTTTGAAGGCCATATTGAGCGCCAATTCCAACCAAAAATGCCAAAGGGAGTAACCAGATCCATTTGTTCATCGCTGCATCCTTATACCTGTATAAATTGATTCATTGCCATCTGTGAGCTCGCCATACCACGTCATCGCATCGAGCGTGCAAACAGGCAGTATGACTTCGGCGACGTAGACTCCGGGTGTTGTGGCCTTCAGTTGAATACGAACTTCCCCCATATCCATCTCATGACCGACCAAGCGCAACTGCAGACTTTCTGTTTCACTCGGCCAGGCTACAGTGAGTCGCGCAGGTGTGAGTGGGGTCATTGTATCGACACTTAGTTGAACCGTTTTATCTTTGATTATACAAGGGGTGGTGGAGGCAAGGCAGGTGGGCGGCGGCAGGGCGGTTTGGGCTTCTTGCCAAGCGTGAATGGCAGGCATAAGAAAAAATCCTGCCATCACAGTTAGAGCAATTACAACGAGCAATATCCCTGCTCTCATGCGTCATCCTTAACCTTGTTTAGTGTTGTTGTGTATCGGCGACCTTCTCTAGTCCAAGCACAAGGCCAATCGCAACAAGCGCCGCGACCACAGCATAGAGCAAGTGAGCGGGCTCATTGTGCAGTGCCTCGAATGAGAATGGGCTGAGATTGATTTGCTCTAGAGGTACCTGTTCACCACTGGAGTTGGTGCGCCAACTAATGGTCTCTTTCCAAGGCCATATTTTAGGTAAAGTCCCTATCATTAAGCCAGTCAGAAACGTCAAAGTGAGGTCTCGGTAACGGTTTAGTAGCCAAGATAGCAGATGAGAGAAGCACAATAGGCCAGTGACACAGCCTGTCAAAAATAGCGCAAGAATACCAAAGTCAGCGCCTTTGACCGCCGCGAGTACTGGCGTGTACATTCCCAGCAGCAATAAAATAAAGCTGCCAGAAATACCCGGTAAGATCATCGCGCAAATAGCGATAGCACCACAGATGAGAAAGTTTATTGAGGTTGGTTCGAGATCAAGCGGCTTGAGTACAGTGATCACAAAAGCAAAGCCGACACCGAGTAGCAAAGCGGCCGCGGTTTTTAAGTCACGCTGTTTAACTTGGCGCATGACATGGTAGACCGACACTAAGATCAAACCGAAAAAGAAAGACCATAGTGGGATGGGGTGCGCCACCATCAGCCAAGAAATGAGTTTGGCTAAGGTTGCTATGCTGGTGAGTACTCCACCAAACAAGGCTATAAGGAAGGTACCATTGATCGACTGCCAAGCCCCTTTGATGCCTTGCTCTTTTATTGTGCCGATGAGGCTAGGATTGATGCTACGAATACTGTTCAATAGTTTATCGTAGATACCCGTGATGAAGGCAATCGTACCGCCAGAAACGCCAGGCACAACATCCGCTGCACCCATCGCCATCCCTTTTAAAAACGTGGTGAAATAATTCATAGTAAAAGTGTTAAATTTTTGATGGGTCAAGTATATACCCAAGTGATTCTACCTGGGTATAGCTAAGTGATTATTTACTAGGAGGGTTTTCGTTCTCAGTTAGCGCAGGGTTAGCTTGCTGCCATTAAACTTGAGATTAGCAAGTAGGAACTTGGCGTTCTCTCTGCCTTTATCATCAAATTGAACACCATAACGAGCGTGAAAACTTGAGCGTTGTAAATTACAGACACGACCATAGAGTGGAGCAAACTGCTTCTGCTTACCTTGGGGCATCAAAAAGGTGATTTCAACGCTGTCGCCGACCTGATAAGGACGGGCAAGAGGGGTGGTAATGAAGCGGCACCCCCCTTTTGATAGATCACGCACTTCACACTCCGCTTGCTGATTCTCTGATCGAACGCGACCTACGAGATTTACATCGTAGCGAGGTTCTTTACGTAACTGCTGAACTTTCATAGTACGTGGGACTGACATCGCGATATACGGCAGAGGGTCGTGAATCACGTGTTCTATTTGTGCTCTAAAGTGTACGACAGCTCCTTCACCTCGTGGTGAAATAGCTCTTACATTGACCCAAAAGCCTTCTTGAAAGTAGTTCGCAAGATCATCTTCAGACATCACTGGTGGTTCGATCATCACCATGGTGTCAGAGTGAGTGCCGATAAAGTTGGCTGAAATTCGAAATGTAGTGCCAACCGGTGTGGTGATATTGATGGTCATTTCACTGCCATGTTCCACCATCGCTAAGGCATCAACACTGTTGAGTGTAGACACTTCGCTGGTTGGTTTTCTCACTGATGTTGTAAGCCCCATTAAGCCTTCCCCGCTTATCGAGATTATTTTTATTTGCTGTGTGTTTTTTGATCAAACGAGACAATTTAAGTCAGTTGATTTTTTATGCTATACCCCTAGCCCGAGTATGCATTGAATATAATTTGGCCATTCTATGTGGGATCTCTGTTCCAGAAAATAGCTTATTGACCTATTTAAGGTTAATTCTGTCACACTCTGTTACATTGATCACATGAATAATCCCGATACTAAATGAAAAAGCCCGGCTAGAAAATAGCCAGGCTCAATAGGAAGGGTTAGTTGGTCAATTAATGATCTAAATAGAGGTAGTTTTGCCAACTCTTCATACGGATAAGTACTTTACGCATAACAGAGACATGGGTAAATTTATCCGAGTAAACCGCTACTTCTACCGCGGTACCCATAGGTAAATCATATTGGGTTAAATCGTCTGTAATTCGAAGTGTGACAAAGACGCGTCCATTGGTACGAAGCGCATCTGTCCCTAGTAGCTGTCCTCGTGCTTGGAATTGGCTTTCACCGATCGCTGGAATTACTTCGACCACTTCACCTTTAAATACTTGCCCTGGTAAGGCGCGGAACATAAATTCAGCCTCAAAGCCCGGTTTTAAGCGTTGCAATGAGTTTTGGCGAAATGCCGCTGTGTATAGGAGCTCTTCCGTATGAATGAAGGTCATGACTGGTGCGAGCGGCAGCGGCACTGCCATTACGCCGGGACGCAGCGCGATTTGGGTTGCATAGCCGTCGGTTGGCGCTCGTACGATAGTTTGCTCTAGGTTGAATTCAGCTTGTCGCAGTTCTGCAAGTAGTGAGGCGACTTGGGTGTTTTGCCCACCAATCTCGGAATCAAGTGCAATTTCGGCTTGTTTTTGATTGGCATTGGCCACTTCAAGTGCCGCTTGCGAGCCTTTGTAGGCTTGGCGACGAGTATCCAGTTGTTGCTCAGTAAACGCGCCCTTATCAAAGCCACGCTGATAACGCTGGAACTCGCGCAATGCTTTATCCCGCTCTGCGAGTGCCTGTTCAACAGCGGCTTTTGCCTCTACCAAGTTAGACTCAAGGCCCAAAGCGCCTTGGTTGGCTTCTTTGATTTTAGCTTGAACCTTAGCCACTTCTGCTTGGAAAGGCTCAGGATCGATTTTAAATAACACATCGCCTTTTTTTAGTGGTACGTTGGGTTCGACAGGCACTTCAGTTACACGTCCACGCACGCCTGACACTACAGGAGTGGTTGAGAAAATCTGGTTCCCGAGTTGTGTAAATGGGTGGTTGTAGTTCATTAGCAAGATGAGAGTGCCAACCAAGACAACCCCGCCTAACACAGCCGTTGGTACTGTCCATTTATTGAGGGGGATATTGAAAATCTTAAATATGGCGATACAAAGCGCCGCATAGGTCATAACGAGTAGTAAATCCATTATTGCTCCTCCTCGTTGTTCTTCTCTACCGACATAGTGGGTGCGGATTGAGCTTGCTTAAGTTGCTCGACTTCTTGTTGCAGCGCTTCGACTTTGTCGATCAACGCGTCGACACGGTGATGTATGTCGTGTTGCTCGGCTTCAAGCTTTTTGAATCCCCAGCCGCGCTCTTTACGCCACAGCGTCGCCCATATCCATAAAAAAGGCCATATTGCATGCAGGGTAAACAGGCTTACCCAGCCCGCATAGTGAATTGCATCTTGGTGAGGGTGTTCGCGTTCTTTGGCAATCTCATAAGGGATGTCATGAATGACAATGATGCCGTAGAAGATCACTAGCGCGACAAAAACCAGCAACCCTAACGCAAAGTAATCTAGAAACATGGGACTTCCTTGTGTGTTCTATAGAGTCTTTAGTATTTGGTAAATTTAATGTTAAAGCAATGATTTGTTGATGCTTTATTGATATTTACTACATTGTTTAAGTCAAAGCCTGTCAGAAGGCTCCTACATCAAAATAGAATAATGGTGTTGTACAAAAATACTTTCTGTACAAACTCATAATTCCCTACAATACTTATACAAAAAGTTAACTTGTACATGAGGTGCAGCATGGAAGCAGAAAAAGTCAGAATTGGTATCAGTTCTTGTGTGTTAGGTGAAAAAGTTCGCTTCGATTCTGGACACAAAATCAGTAATTTCGTCACTAAAGAGCTATCACCATACCTTGATTTTATCTCGGTATGTCCTGAGGTGGGGATTGGGATGTCAGTGCCGCGCCCAACCATTCGTTTGATCTCGGACGAGGAGCGTATTGCTCTAGTTGAAACCAAAGACGAATCGAAAGATTACACCGACAAGATGCTCTCTTTTTCTCATGAAAAAGTAGAGCAGCTAGACCAAGAGCAGTTGTGTGGCTATATCGTTTGCGCGAAATCTCCAACATGTGGAATGGAACGCGTGAAGGTGTACAAACACAAACGCGCCGATAAAGACGGTATCGGTATGTATACGGAAGTGCTCATGACCAAAATGCCCTGGTTACCGATTGAAGAAGACGGTCGTTTGAATGACCCGGTATTGAAGGAAAACTTCATTACCCGCGTATACAGTTTACAAGACTTCTATGACTCTATGGGTGAAGAAGTGACGGCAGGAAAAGTGGTGGCATTCCACTCACGCTATAAGTTGTCACTGATGGCTCATGACCCAATCTCTTACAAAGAGCTGGGACGTTTGGTGGCCGCTGTCAAAGAGTATGACACCAATGAGTTCTTCGAGCGCTATCGTTTAGGTTTTATGGAAGCGATGAAAAAACGAGCGAGTCGTAAAAACAATACCAACGTACTGATGCACATCCAGGGCTATTTCAAAAAGTATTTAGACAAGCAACAAAAAGCCGAACTGGCGAAAGTGATTGATGAATATCGTACAGGTATTTTGCCGTTACTTGCGCCACTAACGCTGATTAAACACTATATCAGCATGTATCCAGATGAGTATCTAGCCAGTCAGAAATACCTCGAACCGTATCCACAGGAGTTACGCTTACGTTATGGGTTGTGATAGTAAAAAATACGCGATCAGAGAGATCTCAGAGATCACCGGTGTAAAGCCGGTGACTTTAAGAGCTTGGCAACGGCGCTACAGCCTAATTCAGCCAGAAAGAACAGACAAAGGGCATCGCTTATATACCCAAGCTCATGTTGAGACGATACAAGAGATTCAGGGGTGGCTGGCTAAAGGCGTTGCGATTGGTAAGGTGAAAGAGTTGTTGGGGAATCCCGATATCAGTCCTGATCCCGATGCCGTGCCGCAATCTTTAGAGCAAGTTGAGCCAATGTTAGGTGCTCTAGCGCAGCTTAAGAGTGGCAAAGTGGATTCGATGGTGGCCTCCCTTTTCAAAGATTACCCCTTGCAGCAGGTGGAGAATCTGTTTATTGCTCCTGTCATGGAAGCACTGATGCGAGTAAAAGGCAGTAGCCGAAGTATTCAAAAAGCGCTTTTCCAGAGCGTTATGATCAGTCGGGTCTCATCGATAATAGAGTCTGAAAACAAGGCTGCGCACAAAGGGCATACTTTAGTGGTTAACCTTGATGCCGCGGGCAGTGTGTATGCTTGGCTTTGGTGCGTGAGGGTTGCAGAAACAGGGCAACGTGTCACCATGCTAGACGGCGTGGAAGATGCGTCTGGATTGCTTGAGATCGGTGTGACATTTGATCAGCTCTCTGTGTTTTCTAATCGCGCCTTGCCCGAAGCGACGAAAGAAGTCATCCATCAGCTTAAGCAGTTGTGGGGTGACAAAATGCTCTGTTCTCCGATGATTGAGCATCTAGGCTAAGGAGTTACACATGGAGTTAGTGTGGTTTCGTCGCGACCTACGCGTCGATGATAACCCAGCCCTGCAGGCCGCGATCCGTTCAAACCAGCCAGTTGTTGCGCTGTTTATCGCAACGCCACAGCAGTGGCAACAGCACAACATGGCACCGCGTCAAGCCGACCTCATTTTTCGTCGATTATCTGAGCTTCAGAGAGACTTGAGTCAACTCAACATTACACTCTTATATAAAGAGGTCGACATCTTTGACGATGCCATTGACGAAGTAGTGGGTCTGTGCCAGCAATATGCTGTCACGACATTGCATGCGAATCATGAGTATGAGCTCAACGAAGTTAACCGAGATGAACAATTACAACAGCGCTTAGGAGATCAGAAGACTGAACTACAGCTCTATCACGACCGCTGCTTAACCGTTCCAGGCAGTGTTCTCAACAAGCAGGGCAATTACTTTAAAGTCTTCACCCCATTTAAAAAGGCGCTTTTGGCACAGTGGCAGCCAAGACGCATTGTTAAAGTGGAGGCCTGTTTAGCCAATAGCGATATTGAGATAACAGAGTCGCAGTGGCAAAGCACCTCAAGTCCCTTTGGTTATCCTCGAGAGGATAGCCAAGCGTGGCCAGTCGGCACGCAAGCGATCCGACAACGGCTGCGAGATTTTTGCCAAGATACGGTAGAACATTATCAGCAAGAGAGGGATTTTCCTGCCAAACCATCAACCAGCCAGCTTTCGGCCTACCTCGCTATAGGGGCGTTGTCACCTCGGCAGTGTGTAGCCCGGTTATATGCAAACGGAGACTATCTCAACGAAGGGGGTAGCACTTGGCTTAGTGAGTTGATATGGCGTGATTTTTATCAGCATTTAATTTTCTTTGAACCCAAGCTGTGTCAGCACAAAGATTTTGTCGAGTGGGCACCTCATATTCGGTGGGACTACTCTGATGATCGACTCATTCAATGGCAGGAGGGCAGAACGGGCTATCCGATTGTTGATGCAGCGATGCGCCAACTAAACCAGACCGGTTGGATGCACAATCGACTTCGTATGGTGGTTGCCAGCTTCTTTACCAAAGATCTGCATCTCGATTGGCGTTTAGGTGAGCGCTATTTTATGTCGAAGCTAATTGATGGAGACTTTGCCGCTAACAATGGTGGCTGGCAGTGGTGTGCATCAACAGGGTGTGATGGGCAGCCGTATTTTCGCATCTTCAACCCGATCAGTCAGGGAGAGCGTTTTGATGCACAAGGTGAGTTTGTTCGACACTGGATCCCAGAACTTAAAGCGGTGCCAAACAAGTTTGTTCACGCACCTTGGCTTTGGTCTGAGTTCGATAGTATTGATTATCCGCCTCCAATAGTTGATCACAAAGTAGAAAGAGAGATAACCTTAGCACTATATAAAGAAGCAAAGGATTTCTAATGAAGTTGCGTAAGTGCTTGTCTCTGTGCTGGTTGTTAAGTGCATCCGCGTGGTCTGCGACATACAGCTTGCCGCCCGAGGGAAGCAATATTGTCGGTCGAACTCAGTATCATGTCGTGGAGCAGGGTGAGACCATTGCCAATATTGCTAAGCAGTATGATGTGGGCTTTTTGTCTTTGTTGGCAGCCAACAAGGGCGTTGACCCTTTTCTACCACAAGCTGACCATGTATTGACGATTCCAAGTCAGATCATTTTGCCGCAAGCAGAGCGCAAAGGCATCGTGATTAACCTTGCGGAACTTCGTTTGTACTACTTTGATCCTGAAGAGGATGTGGTACACATCTTCCCTGTGGGGATTGGCCGAGTTGGTCGAGATACACCAGAGATGACCACGCGAATCAGCCAGATGCGAGAAGCTCCCACATGGACGCCACCGCAATCCGTGCGTCGAGATTATCTGGCGAAAGGGGTAGAACTACCTGCAGTAGTGCCAGCAGGCCCTGACAACCCGTTAGGTGAATATGCGATGCGCCTTGCTTATGGGCACGGCGAATATCTGATTCATGGCACGAACAAAGACTTTGGTATTGGTTTGCGCGTGAGTGCAGGCTGTATCCGTATGGAGCCAACTGATATTGAATGGCTTTTCTATCAAGTCGATAAGGGCACCAAGGTGCGCATTATCGATGAGCCAGTTAAGATGACATTAGAGCCAGACAGAAGTGTATTTGTTGAGGCGCATGAGCCTTTGACGCGCAGTGATGGAACGAAAAAAGATTTAGAGGTTCCGATTGAACTTCGCTGGTGGCTTGATGAGTATGGATTATCTGACAGCAAAACCCGAGCAGTGTTAATGGCGCAAAATGGTGTTCCGGTTGAGGTGGTTGCGTCTCAATTTTAAGACTAAATTGCGATTTCACAGATAAAAAAAGAGCCTGCAACTGCAGGCTCTTTTTACAAAATCTTGCTGTCTACTACAAATTACTTAGTGTAAGACTGTGCAATGTTGTCGATACGCTCGTTAGCGCGCGCTGCTTCTTCTTGAGCAGACATTGCAGCGTTCGTTGCTTTCTGAACGTCAGCGTTGTGCATAGACTTCAGAGAAGACACTTCTTGGCTAAGTTGGCTAACTTGCGCGTTTAGCTCGTTTAGTTGTGCTGTTGTTTCTTCATCTGGACCTGACGCACAGCCAGCTAGTAGAAGTACAGAAGACGCTGCAGCTGCGATTAACATTTTGTTCATCATGAACTCCTTGCATATAGATTTAGGTATCAAATAACGCCCTATACATTCTTTTTATATAGTGACAAAAGCAATTGTAGACATATTCTTGGTTAACACAAAGCTTAGAAAAGCTAAAAAAACCAAGAATTTAATGATAACGTAAATAAATTGATCTTGATCGCAAAAATGATTAATAATTTTAGCATTCAAGTCGATCTTTTAACCTTTAGTTGCTAAGGGTCGTCAAAACCCTAGTAATTTCAGATATTAGCGAATGTTACAATAAGGTTTAAAATGTCAACCTCTTATTTTGCTCACCATTTGGTGCTAGAACGACTAAGTTCGAACTAGATTTGGGTAGTTTGCGCTTTTGATGTATTATTACGCGCTTTTTTATAATTCGTTGGAGAATGCTTTTGCAGTTTAAAGATTTGGGCCTAGACAATCGCCTTTTAAAGACACTTAACCACTACGATTTCCGTAAACCGACGGACATCCAGAAGCAGGCTGTGCCTGTGGTGATTGCAGGTAAGGATTTGTTGGCTTCATCAAAGACGGGTTCGGGTAAAACCTTAGCTTTCGTTTTGCCAATGCTGCACAAAGCGCTAAAGTCAAAAGCATTCTCTGCCAAAGACCCTCGCGCAGTGATCCTAGCGCCAACCCGTGAGCTTGCTAAACAGGTTTATGGTGAGCTGCGTTCTATGCTTGCTGGTCTATCTTACGAAGCGACCTTGATTCTGGGTGGTGAAAACTTTAACGACCAAGTTAAAGCGCTGCGCCGTTATCCTAAGTTTATTGTCGCGACGCCAGGACGCTTGGCCGACCACCTTGAGCATCGTTCGCTATTCCTTGACGGCCTAGACACTCTTATTCTGGACGAAGCTGATCGAATGCTGGATCTTGGTTTTGCTCCAGAGCTACGTCGTATTCATAAGGCAGCAAAGCACCGTCGTCGTCAAACCTTGATGTTCTCGGCCACACTGGATCATGCAGAGGTGAACGACATTGCTTCTGAGATGTTGAACGCACCGAAACGTATTGCTATTGGTGTATCAAATGAAGAGCACAAAGACATTAATCAACGCTTTTATCTGTGTGACCACTTAGACCACAAAGAAGCGATCCTTGAGCGTGTGCTTGAAGAGGCGGAGTATCGTCAGCTGATTATCTTCACCGCCACTCGTGATGACACTGAACGTTTGTGTGCGAAGTTGAATGAGAAGAAGCTAAAAGCGGTTGCTTTGAGTGGTAACTTAAATCAAACCCAGCGCAACACGATCATGAGTCAGTTTGAGCGAGCGGTATTTAAAATTCTGGTCACTACTGATGTTGCATCGCGTGGTCTTGATATTGCTAACGTGACACACGTGATTAACTTCGATATGCCAAAACACACCGAAGAGTATGTTCACCGTGTTGGCCGTACTGGCCGTGCTGGTAATAAAGGCGATGCGATTTCTCTGGTTGGCCCTAAAGATTGGGCGAGCTTTAAACGCATTGAGACTTACCTGCAACAAGATCTCACCTTCTCAGTGCTTGAAGGCCTGAAAGGCAAGTTCAAAGGTATCAAGCCTCGCAAACCTGACTTACGCGGTAAGAAAGCAGACGCTACGAAAGTAAAAGGCAAAAAGAAACCCGTTCAGAAGAAAAAACCGGTTAAACGTGATAAGAGCTTCCACCAGAATGTGGCTGTGGGCGATGCTGTGTTTGTTCCTAAAAAGAAAGTCGCACCGAAAGTCGACGATGAGTAACTCGGCAACGGTATAGATGTAAAAGAAAGGGGTGGTCAATATGGCCACCCCTTTTTTATCAGTAACTGCTATGAACAGTTATAACTTGAAGAAGCTCAATCGGTTCTTCTGATCTTCCGCGAGTGTTGACAGCTCGCGGCTTGCAGCAGCTGACTGATTAATACCAGTGACATTTTGATTGACGATATCTTGAATGTTGATCACATTGCGGTTGATGTCTGCGGTGACTTGGCTCTGCTCTTCCGCTGCTGAGGCGACCTGAGTGTTGATACTGGTCATATCATTGACGGCTTGTGAGATGCCTTCAAGCGCTTGGGTGACTTCACCACTAAGCTGGCGGTTCTGCTCTAGCATTTCCATTGACATGCTTACGCTGTCATTGGCTTCACCTGACTTGGCTTGTAGCTCTTCAATGATGCTTTGAATCTCGCGAGTCGATTCTTGAGTACGCGCCGCAAGCATGCGCACTTCATCTGCGACAACTGCAAATCCACGCCCGCTCTCGCCTGCACGCGCAGCCTCTATAGCGGCGTTAAGCGCGAGTAGGTTGGTTTGCTCTGAAATGCTTTCAATAACCTCGATAACATTACCAATTTTCTCAGATTGAAGCTTCAATGAGTTAACAACATCAGCCGCTTCACTCAATTGATTCGTCATACGTTCGCTGGCTTGATGGCTCTCATTAAATAGTGCTAAGCCCTGTGATGTCATATCACTTGCGTTGCGAGCCGTATTGTCAGCATCGACAGCATTCGTATTGACATGCTGCGCCGTGCTCTCGAGTTGGTTGACCGCAGACGCGACTTGTTCAATTTCTTGGCACTCTTGGTCTGAGTTTGCTGTTGCTTGAACCATAACGGTTGCGAGCTCAGTTGAAGCTGCAGCGACATCCTCGCTAACACGAGAAAGGTCTGTAACGGTGCTGCGTAGCTGACTTAGCGTCGCTGTCACACTGTTAGATAGCTGAGCCATCTCGTTTTTACCTGGCTCGACAAACTCTACTGATAAATCACCTTGTTCTACCTTCTTCATCACAGACTGCAAACGACTGATAGGTGCAATAATTAAGCTTGCGAGCCAAGCTGCAAAGACAAGTGCTACCAAAAGCCCCGCAAACATCACCATTTTCAGCCATTGACTTACACGGTCATGATTGGCTTCTGCCGATTGTATTGATGCTTCTGCAAGTCTATTGACGGCCTCAGAGAGTTGATTAATCGATGCTTCCATTTCAACACCAAGTTGGCGATATTGATTTGAAGCTTGTGCGTACTGCTGTTCAAAGCCAGGCGGAAGGTAGGTCTCGTTGTGCTTAGTCTCAAGCAGGTTGAACATGGTGTTTTGTGAAAAGTCGAAATAGGCTTGAATCGCATCCATCGCACGTTGCGACTCAGTGCTAATTCCTTCAGTGGTTCTCAGCTGGGCCAAAATTTGCGTCGTTTCATTCACTTCTTTCTTCAAGACAGAAATGTAGTCTTTGAGATCGTCACGATTGAATAGAGAGTAGATCGCTTTGATACGCATGTTGCCAGCATGGTCGATGATCACAACGAGATCGTCTTTCTGCTCAATCGCATTTTCCATTGTGACAGTGGCATCGTCGAATGCCGCATTTAAACGTATGTCCGCTAATCCTAGCCCAGATAGAACAATAATGACGGTAAATAGAACGGGTAGCAGCACTTGAGTTCGAATAGACAAGTGGCTCAAAAAGTTACGCACAAGCGTCTCCTAATTAATTGAAGATGAATATTCCCACACGGGCAGAACTATAAGTGTTAACTAAGTGTTTGTATTTATAGTGTTAATTATCACCTATCTTCGTGGAGAGAACTTGAAGATAGAATAATAGCTCTACGCAATCGCGCGCCTATAATAAGGCTCTTACCGTCCAATTTGTAGTCTATTAACAAAATACTTTTTAGTTGGTGTAACGTTTGCGTTACGAGATTTGTTAATAACTCACCCAGAATTGGTGATACTGGTTCAATTTTTTCCTTTGGCCTGGGGACAACCTCTCACTATCACTCTTGGTAATTTTTGTGTCACATGTCATTGAGTCTTCAATTAAGTGAAACATAACTGTCATATAAGCCGTCTAAAGTGAGCATCGTTCATGAAAACAACGGCAATCATGCCAACAAAGGAAATTTGTGATGAAAAAGACAGTTATCGGTGCAATGGCACTACTAGGCGCAATGGCAGTGACTTCTGTTTCTGCTAAAGAAACAATCTCTGCAGTAGGTTCTAGCAGCGTAACTCCACTGATGGAAGTTTTCTCTGAAACATACATGAAGACTAACGACAACGTGTATATCGAAGTTCAAGGTCCTGGTTCTTCTGCTGGTGTTCGCGCTGCAAAAGCAGGTACAGCTGACCTAGGTATGTCTTCTCGCGCTCTTAAAGATGACGAGAAAGAGCCTAACCTAGTTGAACTAACGGTTGCTCTAGACGGTATCGCAGTTGTTGTTAACCCAAACAACAACATCGAAGGTCTTACTGCTGACCAAGTAACTGCAATCTACAAAGGTGAAGTTGCTAACTGGAAAGAAGTTGGTGGTGAAGACAAGCCAATCGTAGCGGTAACTCGTGACACTGCATCTGGTACTCGTGGTGCTTTCGAAGACATCATGGACCTTAAGCAAAAAATCTCTGGTCAAACAGTAACAGCGATTTCTCAGCGTGCTCAAGTTGCTAACGGTAACGGTGCTCTGAAAACTATGGTTGCTTCTAACCCATACGCTATCGGTTATATCTCTCTAGGTACAGTTGACGCAACAGTTAACGCTCTACCTATCGACGGTGTTGAAGCGTCTGTAGACAACGTTAAGAACGGCTCTTACAAAGTTGCTCGTCCTTTCCTAGTTCTTTATAAAGAAGGTAAACCTTCTGGCGAAGCTCAAAAATTCCTAGACTGGATGGTTGCTCCTGAAGCTCAAGCACTTGCTGAACAAAAAGGCTACATCTCAGCTCAGTAATATCGAATTAAACAATATTTAGTTGCTCAGCCCACCTTTTCGGGCTGAGCCTTTTCTGTCTCATCCAAATGCGACTTGTTTGGACATAGAGAAAACATTATGACCATCGCACAAAATAGTGAACAGCTTATGACTACTGAAGCTAATGCTATCAACAAACCTGGTTTACGCGAGAAAAAGCGCGTTGACTGGAGAGAACGTATTTTCCACGGTCTATTTTTGACCAGTGCCGTTATCGGCATCGTATCCCTCGCCGTAATTGCTTACTTTATTGTTCGTGAAAGTATCCCAGCTTTCCAACAAGCTGGCGTATCGGGCATCGTACTAGGTCAAAACTGGCTACCACCAGCGTTATACGGCGTTGCAACGATGATTGTTGCTTCACTAGTATCAACACTTGGCGCAGTGGTTGTTGGTGTGCCAATTGGTGTGCTAACCGCTATCTTTATCGCAGAAATCGCGCCAAAACGCGTAGCGAATATCATTCGCCCAGCTGTTGAGCTGCTCGCGGGTATCCCATCGGTTGTTTATGGTTTCTTTGGTTTGGTTATCATCGTGCCACTGATTCAACAGGTGTTTAATGTTCCTGCTGGTAACACTATTCTTGCCGGTATCATCGTACTGGGTGTGATGATTCTTCCAACGGTGATTACCGTTTCAGAAACCTCTATCCGCGCAGTGCCTCGTACCTATAAAGAAGGCTCACTAGCACTTGGCGCTTCAAAGATTTTCACTATCTTTAAACTTCTCGTTCCTGCGGCTCGTTCAGGCATTATGACGGGCGTGATTCTAGGTATCGGTCGTGCGCTTGGTGAGACAATGGCGATCATCATGGTAATGGGTAACGCACCAGCCATGCCTGAAGGTCTATTAGACTCAGCTCGTACTTTGACTGCGAACATCGCAATCGAGATGTCCTATGCAAGTGGCATCCATGCGAACGCTCTATACGCAACCGGTGTTGTACTTCTGGCATTCATTATGATGCTAAACGCAGCACTACTTTACCTAAACCGTGAGAAGGCGAAATAGAATCATGGATCGCGTAAAACTAAAGAAATCACGAGACTTTAAAGACAACGTTCTAAATGGTTTCGTTTGGGCTGCTGCTGCTGCAACCGTTGGCTTCCTATTCTGGATTATTTGGTACATCCTTTCGAACGGCTTACAGCACGTTAACTGGGAGTTCATCTCAAGCAACTATACCCGTACAGGTGACACTCAGGGTATCTTCCCAATGATAGTGTCGACTATCTACATGGTTATTGCGTCGATTGCCGTAGCGGCGCCGCTAGGCATCATGACAGCTATCTATCTAACAGAGTATGCAAAAGTAGGTAGCAAGCTGGTGAAAGTGATTCGCTTCTGTACTGAATCACTGGCGGGTATTCCATCAATCATCTTCGGTTTGTTCGGTATGACGTTCTTCGTCACTATCATGGGCTTTGGCTTCTCGATTTTGTCGGGTGCATTAACGCTAAGCATCTTGATTCTTCCGGTTATCATTCGTACTACCGAAGAAGCACTGATGGCAGTGCCACAAACCTACCGCGAAGGCTCTTACGGCCTTGGCGCTTCTAAAATTTACACTATCTGGCGTTTGATCTTACCTAGCGCAATGCCAGGTATCTTAACCTCGGTCATTCTAAGTATTGGTCGTGTCATCGGTGAATCTGCTCCTGTGTTCTTAACAGCGGGTATGGTTGCGCGTATTCCTGACTCATTAATGGATTCAGGGCGTACGCTAACGGTTCACCTATTTAAGTTGACTACCGAGCTGTTCACTATTGATGAGTGGAACCAAGCTTACGGTACAGCAACGGTGCTTATTGTCGTCGTGCTGCTAATCAACATGATTACTAAGCTGATCGCAAGTCGATTCAACACAGCAACTTACTAATACGCTTCCAGTAAGCACTGACACGAATTCAAGATTTAAGAGATTAAGACAATGAACAAGTTTGATATTGAAAACCTAGACCTATTTTACGGCGATAACCAAGCACTAAAAGCCATTAACCTGCCGATTCCAACGAAGCAAGTAACGGCGCTGATCGGTCCTTCTGGTTGTGGTAAGTCAACGCTACTACGCTGCTTGAACCGTATGAACGACCTTATTGAAGGTGTAAAAATTACCGGTAAGTTGGATATGGATGGCACAGACATCTACGGCAACATCGATGTTGCGGACTTGCGCATCAAAGTGGGCATGGTATTCCAAAAGCCAAACCCATTCCCGATGAGCATTTACGAAAACGTGGCTTACGGTCTTCGTGCTCAAGGGATTAAAGACAAAAAGCACATTGATGAAGTGGTTGAAAATTCACTACGCGGCGCAGCACTGTGGGATGAAGTGAAAGATCGTCTTAAGTCGCACGCTTTCGGTCTGTCCGGTGGTCAGCAGCAGCGTCTGTGTATTGCGCGTACGATTGCGATGGAGCCGGACGTTATCCTAATGGATGAACCAACGTCTGCACTTGACCCTATTGCAACGCACAAAATCGAAGAGCTAATGGAAGAGCTTAAGAAAAACTATACGATCGTGATCGTGACTCACTCAATGCAGCAGGCGCGTCGTATTTCAGACCGCACCGCTTTCTTCCTAATGGGAGAGTTGGTTGAGCACAATGATACTGACGTAATCTTTAGCAACCCGAAAGACGACCGTACACAAGGCTACGTGAACGGCGACTTTGGTTAATCTTATTTACTGGCATATAACACTATAACTATAAGCGATGGTACTCTTGCCCCTCTTGATGAGGGGCTTTTTTATATCTGTGTATCAGTGCTTTATGCTGCTAGTTGCTTAACTAGCGCTAATCGATTAACCGACATCTTTCATTTTTGGTGAAGGTTGTTGGTCGAATTTCATTCGATACATATTCCCATCAGCGATAGAGAGTAGCTGTTCAATACTTTGTGAATCAATCGGGTAGCGACTCATTCCTATGCTGGTTCCAATCGATATCGCACGCCCATCCTCCAGAACAATACCTTGCTCAAAGCAGTGCTCGATATGGCTCAGTAGTGGGTTAATCATTTGATGGCTGCATCCTTGCATCAAGAT
Organism: Vibrio agarivorans; assembly: GCF_030409635.1. NCBI lineage: Bacteria > Pseudomonadati > Pseudomonadota > Gammaproteobacteria > Vibrionales > Vibrionaceae > Vibrio > Vibrio agarivorans. The sequence continues at coordinate 317,761 of NZ_JAUFQF010000002.1, forward strand.
AGAAAACTCATCACCTCCCATCCTATAGATGGTTGCTTTATAGGGCTGGATGGCCTCGAGCAATCGCTTGGATATCTGAATCAGCGTTTCATCTCCTGCCTTGTGGCCGAGATTATCATTGATGGTTTTGAAGCCATTGAGATCGAGTATCAGTAATGTGAACTCTTTGGATTTACGCAGTGTTTTTATGGCTTCGATAAAGGCTAAGCGATTAGGGATGCCCGTAAGGGTATCAGTACGTGAAAGTTGCCGATGGTATTTTGCATCCTGATAAAAGATATAAGTGACCAGACCGAAGCATAGCAGTAACGTGCCGAGCAGTAATAACTGGATGATGGCAATCGTATTGACCTCTGAAACTCGAGCGAGGTGCTTTGGGCTGTTAAGTCGATAGTTATTGGCAATAAATTGAATCACCGCTTGATAGATAGAATTAAGACGCACAGAGAGCTGCTCTGCATCGTATTTGGTTTCTAGTTTGGCAAAGTCAGATTCGAGTTTCTGAAGATTGGAAAACTGCTCTGAGAAGAAAATGGTGTAGCCTCGCTCAGTGATAAATCGTTCTGATTCACGACTGTGCAGTAAGATATCAAATCGGCTCCAAGTGAGCTCATACTGCAGCTGAGTCTGTTGTTTGGTACTTGCAGATAGATAGGCATAAGGTGTTAATGCCGAAAGCTCTGTAAACTCTTTGACTAGCTGATAGAGAAACCAATGCGCTTCATTTTGTTTACTCGAGTAGGCTTTGGCGATGTCTTTGGTTGAGACGAGCAGATACACATTAGCAGCGATCAGGACTATCGAACAAAAAGTAAGGATGGATTTTGTCTTGAGTAAAAATCCTTGCAACATAGTGGCTACTCACTGCTTGGGTAATGGAAGAGGATATCACTGATTTGCCATACCATTTTTTCGTAGTAGGTGTGGTTATCAAGGGCAGGGTAGCGCTGCACATCAAAGACTAGCCAGTAAGGGCCTTTGTCACGAATTTTTATGTCCTCGCCGTTTAAGCGATAGGCGACAATCGGATTAAAGTGAGTGATTTCACTCCAATGAATGTCAGCTCGATAATCATTCAGCGCACTGATGGTCACGTGAGTTGGTGGTGCGATCTCAAAATGTTCGATCAACTCATCGAGGCGGAATCCAGCAAAATCGAGCGCTTCATCATGCCAAGGAAGCTTGGTAGAAAAGCTGTGCGTCGGTAACGACTGCTCGAGCTGTTGACGTGAGAGTGTTAATGCTTGTCCTGTCTTGGGGTGTAAGGTAAGTGTACCTGCTTGTAGATATTGAGAGGCAAAGAACAGCCATACTGCTAACAACCTAACCATCATTGACAATCTTCCTTGAGCTCCGCTTTGATGATAATTGAGTTTCAGACTAAGCCCTATCATAGCATTTACTGTTACGAAAATGTTAGTAATGTATGGGATTTTGAAGATGCATTTGCTGGACTTATTGTATCAAACAAAAAAAACGCCCGAACAGAGTCGAGCGTTTGGTTTAAATTAGTGAGTATAGTTAGAAAATCAAATGAGCTACGCCCGCAATCACTGGTAATGTCACCAGTGTGCGCAGAATGAAGATGATGAACAGTTCACCAATGTTCACTGGGATTTTACTGCCAAGCAGTAGAGCACCGACTTCAGACATGTAAATGAGCTGTGTTACCGACATTGCAGCAATCACGAAGCGCGTCATCTCGCTGTCAATTGAAGCCGCTAGAATCGCTGGAATAAACATATCCGCGAAACCAACCACAATCGTTTGTGAAGCTTGCGCAGCTTCTGGGATACCTAGCAGTTCAAGGAATGGAATAAACGGCTGACCTAGGAAGGCAAATACAGAGGTGTACTCTGCAATCACCAAGGCAATCGTACCAAGACCCATCACCACTGGAAGAACACCAAAAACCATATCAATTGCGTTCTTTACACCCTCGCTCGTCACCGCTTTTGGTGAGCTCACTTGGCTCGCTTTGAACATAGCCAATTTGAGACCCCAAGAGAAGGTTGTTTGACCCTCTGGCAGTACGTTATCGTCTTTGCTTGGCGCAGTACCATCGATAAATAAGTCTTTTTTACGGCTTAGCGGAGGTAAACGAGGAACCACAATCGCAGCCACAAAGCCCGCTAAACAAACCGCGCCATAGAATGGTAGGAATAGATACTCAAGCTCAACCTGGGCGATGACAACGAGGCTGAATGTAATAGAGACGGCTGAGAACGTCGTACCAACAATCGCAGCTTCACGTTGTGTATAAAACTTTTGCTCATATTGTTTGCTGGTCATCAAAATTCCGACACTCCCGTCACCTAACCAAGAAGCAATACAGTCGATGGCGCTGCGGCCAGGAAGATTGAAAATAGGGCGCATGATTTTGCTCAGCATGGTGCCAAACAACTCTAGTAGACCAAAGTTCAGTAGAAGAGGTAGCAGCAGACCCGCAAAAATAAATACAGAAAACAGGGTTGGCAGAAGCCCTTCAAGAACCAAACCACCGGTATTTTCTTCCCAAATCGCTTCAGGTCCGAACTGGAAGTAGGTCATTACGACAGCTAGACCGCCGATGACGCGCACTGCTAACCACAAAGGTGATGGAGAAAGAAGATCATTTAGAAATTCGTTCTTCGCAATGAAAGCAGGCTTAACCACACGGTAAAGCACTGATGCAGTTGCCATAAACGCGATGATTGCCGTAATAAGAGGAACAATAATGTCGCCCATCGCCGCTTGTAGAGATTTTGCTAGTACAGCGACTGGAATGGTCAGGTCACCGTTGTAGCTAACAGGGGCCATGAATAAGAATAGGCCGATAAGAGATGGGATTAAAAATACCCAAAACGTTGATTTTTTGTGTTTTTTATCAAGTATTGATGCTTGGTCTTGCATGGCGTGACTCATATTACTGCTGCTTATCATTGTTTTCCTACCATGGAATATTTATGCACTAAAGTTCCGCTTTTAGTCATTGGCGCAAATAATATACGGAAACAGGTTATTCTGGCAATAGATATTCACACTAATCTGCTAAATATGCAGTGATATATGTTGCAAGAAAGTAAAAGACGATACTTTTCATTTTATCTAGGCTCATGTAACGTACCGATAAATAACCTATTAATGGAGATCCTGATGGGACGCCGAATCTTCAATATACCCGTGCTGCTATTTATTCCTTTGGCATTGCTTCTGATAGTGATTGTAGCGGGTGTCTACCGCTTTTCACTCAATGATGATGAGATAATGGATAAATTTTCATCCTCTCAGAGTGCTGACCCTGTCGTCGAGGCGATATTCGGCTTAAAAGTACCAAACGTTTTGGTGATTCCAGTGCCTGAGACGCATGCGAATGCAGTCTTTTCTGAGTTCGACTTTGAACATCAGATCGCATTAGCGAGTTTTGATTCAGGACAAGAGCGCGGCACGGTAGTGATGCAACGTCATCCGCAGGTCACAACTGACCTTAAGTTAGGACAAGGTTTTGTCGGTATCATTTCTGTCAGTAATCAGGGGTCAGGGAATTTCTATTATCTTGTTTCTTTGGGGTTAGATCGTCAGAGAACACGATTGGTCGCCTTAGACCGTTATTTTCTTGGTGACAGAGTGCTTGTATCCAAGCTCCAGAATGAAGTTGATCACATTTCTATTATTTATTTTGAGCATGGGGTGAAGCAAGCTATGTCGGATGATCCGAGCCAAAAAGTAGAAAAACAACTTGTCGTCAATGATTTGGGTAAGTTCATAGAAAAATAGTGACTATTGAGGACACTTTAGCGCTTGATGAAGGTCTCTATAACCATGACTTTTTGTTTGAAAAACGGTATTGTAGCTGGGTTTTTTCTTCCTGCGTTTTTTAACTTTTTGCTAACAGGATAGCGGGTCATACCAAACCTTGAGACGGTATAATTGTGTTTTTTAGAGACTTTACAAAGAATTTTTCGAGCATGAGCTACAAGAAGAAGTTAGCGATATGCTCCTCACCTATTTTACTTGCGGGTTTACTTGGCCTAGTTCCAGATTCAAACAGTCCGCAAGTGGTGGCTATCAATATTGATACTCAGCCACTTTCTGTTCAACCTCAGCCTGAACCGGTAGAAGAGCCTGATTTTCCAAGCTACGAGTACGTCATTCAAAAAGGCGATAATCTTAGTTCAATTTTTAATAAATTGGGCTTCGGTTATCAAGAGATGATGCAAGTTATGGAAACCGACTTGAACTATCTCTCACTCGATACCTTAAGGCCGGGTAATACGTTGCGTTTTTGGAGCGAAGAAGACCATCGATTGAGTAAGATGATGCTTGAGTTCAATGCGGTCGACAAAGTGGTGTATTCCCGTCTAGATGACGATAGCTTTGACTATGAGCGAATTGAAGAAGAGGGTGAGTGGGAAAACCGCGCCTTTATTGGTGAAATTCATGGTACGTTTTCTCAGTCGGTTAATGGTTCTGGCCTAGGAAATCGTGACGTCGAGAACGTCGTTGGTTTGCTCAAAGATAAACTGAATTTTGCTCGAGATCTGCGAGCGGGCGATCGCTTTGAGATTGTTCAATCACGTCAGTCATTTGAAGGTGAACTAACGGGTAACTCTGAAATTCAAGCGATTCGAATATTCAATCGTGGTCAGGAAGTCAGTGCTTACTTACACAGTGATGGGCAATACTATGATAAAGACGGTGAAAGCTTACAACGTGCTTTTCGTCGTAAGCCGATGGATGGTGCTTACCGTTTAAGCTCGCACTTTAACCCGAACCGTAAGCATCCAGTGACAGGCCGTGTGTCTCCACATAATGGCACTGACTGGGCAACGCCAACGGGCACGCCGATTGTATCAACTGGCGATGGTGTGGTTGTGATGACACGTAACCACCCTTATGCCGGTAAGTACGTAGTGATCCAGCACGGTAATACCTATAAAACGCGCTACCTTCACTTAAGTAAGATTTTGGTTAAGCAGGGTCAGAAGGTTTCTCGTGGCCAGCGAATTGGTTTAGCTGGCGCGACAGGGCGTGTGACAGGAGCACATATCCACTATGAGCTGATTGTTCGAGGTCGAGCGGTAAACCCAGTGACAGCAAATATCCCAATGGCAAGCTCTGTGCCGAAAGAGGAGATGTCAAAGTTTGTCGCAAAACGTGATGAGCTGAATGGTTGGTTAAAAGAGCAAGAGCTTCGCCTAGCCAATCAAGCTCCAGAAGACAACAATGCGAGCTAATACGGCATGTTAGTAATGCAACTCAATGACGTAAGTTGATGTTGCTTTTATTGAGAAAATGAAAATGGCGCTGATGATCAGCGCCATTTTTTACGTGTGTTTCAAGCTAAACATCATTCTAATGTCGTCGGACTAATTGGTAAGTCCAGTGTCCCATCTTGAATAAAGTCAACCATATGCGTTGTCATGACAGCGTGCGCTGCCTGATCAGCAAGTGTTGGGTCTTGTGGGAAGACAAATGTACTGTGAGTGCTGACATCAGAGAAGCGAATAAAGTTGCTATCAGTTGGTGTTGTACTCGCACTATCAATCACAGTCAGTCCTAACTTCGCGGCCAAAGGTTCCGTGCCAGCAAACCCACGGTTTGGAACATTATTTGGCACGGTGTCATCCCCCGCAACTTGAGAGAAGTACATTGGAATTGGATTTTCCAACAAGTATGAAGCATTGGTAAACGGATCAATTGAGTCCAGTACCGTTTGGGTCGCATAGGCAAATTGATTAAAACCAGTTTCAAGAGCCGGAATCGCTTCTGGTGCTGCCTGAGTGAATGCCGTAAAGCACTCAGATTCAGTCAAGTTGACACAAAACGACTGAGTGAATCCTTGATAATCAGTACTTGCCGCCAATGCAACGTTGTGTTTTATCAGGTTACCGTAGCTATCTGAACCTAATAGTAGCTCCACAATATGCCCACCAGAGTTTTTCGCGGCGAGGCCACTAAAGTTGAACAGCGTATCTGCACTTGGTGTCCCTAGGCTACGATTGGCATTGGCAACGGTACTAATCGCGACCATTCCGCCTAGAGAGTGCCCTACCATCGTCGGTGGAGAGGTGACTAAGTCCACGTTGGCCAAAGGCGATGCCTCTAATAGCATTGCTTGTTTTGAATAACTCAATGCCGCACGTAACCCCAAAATATCGAGAACGCTCTGACGGAAGTTGTCTCTTGCGACTGGGATATTGCTAAGGTTTAAGTAAGCGGTCACATCGGCATTGGCAGAGCGCTCGGCATCAAGGCTGCGCGACCCGTGTAGTGGCATATCAATCGCAATCACGGCAATGCCCTGTTGTGCGATGTTAGCAGCCATGAAATACGCATTCTCCTTGGCAGATGTAATGCCATGTTGATAAATAGCGACAGGCCAATCATCGGCATCCCCGCTCGGTGTAAAGAGTAGGAACTCTACCGCTTGCAGTGACTTTATTTTAGGCACAGGAGCGTAGCGCGTGATAAATCGGTCGGCATCTAACACCGTGCCGTCTGATTTAGTCAGTTCAAGACCAATAAGTTTGGCTTGTTCTGTTAACTCTGTAGCGAGCATCGTGGTATCAACGCCAGCCGCAACAAGTTGCGCGCCAATATTGGCTTGCTCTTGCGGATCAGCGAGTGCATTGCTCACGATAGCAAGGCTTGGCATCGCCGATACAAAAGGCTGGCTTGACCAATCTTCCCCTTGCTCCAAATAGTGTGGCAGCATGACCACGCCCTTTGAAACGGTGACTTGATTACCTGATTGCAGATACAGCCCCTGCAGTGTCTGTTTGAGATCAACGGGTGACTGGCTATCAAAGTATGTAGTGAAGTTGGTGTCTGCCGCGAGGGCGGTTGCGTAATCCTCAGAAGAAGTGAATTGCAGCGTGTAAGCCGCCGTCAGGTCAACATTGTTAGGGTTTGCGGCATCTTTCCATATGGTACCAATATTGCTTTGAGCGAGCCCTAGCGCTGTCGCTCCTTTGGTGGCGAAGAAGGTTTCGCCTACAGACTGGGTGGAGAACCAAGTGGAGTAAATGATGGAATCGGCATCTACGCCAACAGCTGAGAAGAGTGCTTCAGTGCCTTGGGTGACGGCTTGGAGTGTAGCAAAGGGTTCATCAGTGTAAGTACGAGAGTCGGACTTTAGAGTGGCATAGCTGCTTGATGTGCCTACAGGTTCTCCATTTTCGTCAGCGACTTCGTTGGTCACGGCTAAAATATACTCACTGGAAGGATTTAGCTCTTTACCTTGCAGGACAATCGTCAGTGAGTCTGTAGCTGAGTCACTGACAACCACAAAATCAACATTCTGTTGAAGAATATTCTTTGGAGTAGGTTGCCCTGTTAACCCTTCCGTTAGCTCAACAAGATGAACACCAGACGGTACCATGCCATCACTCAATCCTGCACCGGTAAATGAGAGATTGATTGGCATTGATGTTGACCAGCCATCCATCGTGCTCATCGCCGCTGCCGGGTTGGACAAGCTATCATCCCCATTAGTTGGTAAATCTAATGTTCCATCGATGGTATTCATCAGTGTGTAGCTAGGTAATGGAACGGCAGCATCACTGCCTAGCAGGGTGAATTCAATGGTGGTATCGCGTTCAAGAGCCTGTTGAATGTGACTCTCAAGTTCAGCACTGCTCGGGAGTTCACTCGATGTGTCATCACCACATCCTGCAAGTAACAACCCCGCAGAGATTGCAGAGAGTTTAATAAAATGATTCATATCGCAATCCTTGCTTTGTTAGAACAGATAGTTCATTTGAAGTGAAGTGATGTAGGCTGTGCCCTCCGACTCGAATTCAAAAGGTATCTCTGTAGAACCAGATTCAAAGGTTTCATTGAACGAGCCATCTTTACTGACGACAAGAGCGAAGCCTGCATCAAAAGACCAGTTGTCATTTAACTGATATGAGCCACCGATGCTATACCAGTAGCGGTCACTATCGGGAATGCTCAACGTAGCTTTACCCGCCTGCTCATCAAAGGCAAATCCGAGTCGCCCCGTCCATTTTTCATTGAAAGTTATCGTGGTGCCGACCGACCATCTGCCAGCGTCGTCGTAGTCTTCTTTTTTGAGGAAGCATTCATTATTTGGGCATTTTGGTGATGTTGCTTTGAGCTCTTTAAATGCACTCCAATCTGTTCGTTGGTAGCTGTAATGAACAGCAAACATTTCTGTGACTTGATGGAAGCCCGATATCTCCCAGATGGCTGGTAAATCGACTTTTAAGTCTGCTTTATGATCTGCTTGAGTAATATCGTTTGTGAAATCACCATCATCAAACTCGAGGTCTACCTGAGATCGATAACCAAAGCCAAATCGATGATTGTCATTTATCTCGTACATCGCGCCAATGTTCCAACCCCAACCGAAAGTATCACCTTCCATACTGACCAGCTTTCGCGATGGTGAAACGCCGGAAAATGTGCCGAGCGATCCATAGTGTCTATTTAGCTCTGCATGCGCGTAAACAAAATTAATGCCAGCGCCAATGCTAAAGTGCTCATTAATCTTGTAGGCGATTGATGGGTTTAGGTTTACTGATACTAAAGCGGTATCACCTGCAAGCATTCCCGCAGAAATATCATCTGGGTAATCCGTTGCAACACCATAGGTCGTAAACATACCAATACCCCATGCCCATTTATCGTTAATTGGGCTGAGGTAATAGCCAGCAGGTACAACTTGTAACGGTGCTACATCATTTGCTTTTTCAATATTGTCTGGGTCTGTAATGTCAGTGACATCTACCTCAGGATCAACGATAGAAATCGCCCCCGAAAACATAGCCCGGTCAAAGCGAGTCATCGCAGCAGGGTTGCGTGAGATAACCGAAGCATCTTGAGCGACAGCGGCTTCTCCCGAAAAGGCCCGACCGAGGCCTGAGGCTGAGTGTTCTGCGACTTGGAAGCCAGCAGCATGGGCTTGAAAGCTAGCAATAATCGCCAGCGAGAGTGTAGAGTAGTGTCTTATCTTCATGAATCAGATCTCCAAGGATCACGTATTATTATTCCGTTGCGCCTTAAAGTTAATTATATGTTAATTATTTGTCAAAGTTTGTTGGTTGTTTTTTTGCGTTGGCTGTCTTTTGCTCTGTGGATGTAATCGTTTCAATGGGTTAAAGACACTAGCTAATAACAAAGAGGTAGGATGACTGGGTAATTGTTGAACTGGTTTTAATTGTGATTCAAACAGCGTGTTTTGTTCTGTTAACAGGCGTAGCGTATTGCCTAGGCATAAATTTAAACACGACAACATCAGTTTATCTTTATATAAAACTTAATGGCTTAGACGGCGTAACGATGCAATTTGGAGTGGAATTCTCCGATCAGGTAGAGAGCGATGGAAAAGGTAATGAATGTCAAAAATAACGCGGTGTTGGGCCTCAAGTCGGCTTTGATGTGTGGACTCATGCTTTTTTCAGTGGGAGCAAGGGCAAACCATCCACTATTTTTTCCTTTTGTCGATGTGACGTCACCATATATTAGCACCTCGCAAGCTTATGAGGATGAGGTGACATTTGAGTGCTCTGAAAGGGAAAGCCAATGGCGCTATTGTGCGGAGTTCAATTACTACCAAGTCCCCGTGTTTGCTTATTTCTATAGTCATCAAGGTCAAATTGATAAGGCCGTTCTCGAGTTAGAATCTTCACCAGTTAATTTCACTCAATTGCAATATAACCTACGAAGGGATGGGTTTGAGCCAGTGTTGGCTGTTACCAGTAATGGGCGTTTTGATGTCATAGAGCGACTGAAAAAAGCACCGGAGTATCAAGTAGACGCCGAACTGGTTCAGTTTATTAACCAGCGGCCCATTGAAGGAGAAATGGAGATGATATGGGTGAATAATGCTAATAGCGCTGAGATTACTGCAACCTTGATTTATAAAGTAGAGACGCTGACGCTGGGGTTTACTCGAAGTAAGTAACCGAATACAAGCCCAAAACTTGAAAACTATGACCTAGCTAGGAATGCCCAGCAAGATTCATCACACCTTAGTGGAACTCAGTTATAATTTGAACAGTTATTACTACGGAGAGAATCATGTTGAATAGAGTTCAGATTGCCCCTCAAGGGCCAGAGTTTTCTGAATTGGTTCAGGGATATTGGCGACTAGCAGATTGGGGGATGACCCCAAAACAACGCTTAGACTTTCTCAAGCAACATATCGCGTTAGGTGTCACAACGGTCGATCACGCAGATATTTACGGTAACTACGAGTGTGAGCAGCTCTTTGGTGAGGCGTTAGCCCTTGATAAGAGTGTGCGTACTGAAATTGAGATTGTGACAAAGTGCGATATTAATTTGTGTGGTGACAAGACACCAGAGCGTAAGGTGAATCACTACGATACCAGCGCAGCACATATATACCAATCGGTGAATAACTCACTGCAGCGCCTTAACGTAGATGAAATTGATGTGCTGTTGATTCATCGTCCTGATGTATTAATGGATGCTGATGAAGTTGCCGAAGCATTTCAGGAACTTCATAAGGTGGGTAAAGTAAAACACTTTGGCGTTTCCAATTTCTCAACTCATCAGTTTGATCTATTGCAGTCTCGCCTGAGCAAGCCTTTAGTGACGAATCAGGTTGAAATTAACCCGTTGAACTTTGAAGTTGCTCATGACGGTACTCTCGATCAGCTACAAAAGCTAAGAGTGAACCCAATGGCATGGTCTTGCCTTGCTGGTGGGGCGCTGTTTAACCCTTCAACAGACCAAGCGAAACGTGTTATGGCCGTGCTTGAAGAGATTCGAGCGGAACTTGGTGCTCAATCGGTAGACCAAGTTATCTATGCGTGGGTAAGGCGCTTACCTTCAAATCCTCTTGCGATTATTGGCTCGGGCAAGATTGAACGCGTTGAAGCCGCGATTAAGTCAACTCAATATGAATTGACTCGAGAGCAGTGGTATCGGGTTTGGATTGCCTCCAAAGGGCATGGTGTGCCATAGAATGAAGTATGAATATAAACCAAACCAGCGCTTTAGCGCTGGTTTTTTTTGCTCTCAGGTGCGTATTAAAAACTGGAATTCACCTAAGCCAGCATTGAGATCCGCGTTTTTAACCCTAAGCTTTTACTAACACATTGAGCTATAATTGGCTAACATAGAAAAAACAAAATAATAACATTAGCCTATTATGCCTGTAATTCGGGCAATATTTTGCTAGGGAAATGAGTAATTTAGCATTCAACCGCCAATATGCGGTTATGAGGGGCCAAAAATGGACGTACAAGTAAACAGCCAGCGCGTGGTAGTGGAAGAAGTTGTCGGTAATGTTGTCGCATTGTCTGCCGACGGCAAAGCAAGAACCCTAGCAGTAGGTGACGTCATCAATCCAGGAGAGATTATTATCACTCCTGCAGATGGATCACTGCTTCTCTCGCAAGGAGAGGAGCAAAATCAACTTGACCCCAATTCTGTGGCTGCCATTGCCGATGGCGCTGTCAATGCTGCCCCCTTAGGCGGGGACGTCACGATTGACCCTACCCAGCAACCAGAGTTTGGCGAAGGCGATATAGCGGCAATTCAACAAGCCATTTTAGACGGCGCGGATCCCACTCAAATTCTAGAAGAAACCGCTGCGGGTGAAGCGGGAGTCGCTGCTAATGCAGGCTTTATTTCTATTGAATATGCCTATGCCGAAGCGCTAGCGGCGACTTTCTTTGAGACGGCGGCACCTTCACGAGACCAAGAAAGAGACGAAGAATTCGATGGCCGCGACACAATAGCGCCCCCGCTTGGCGGCGGAACAGTGAGCATCAGTGTTACAGAAGGATCAATTAACCGAGATACTTATCCTGAAAGCACAACAGTGACAGCCACGATAGAAGCGGGTCAGCTTCCTTTAAATCCCGCTTCATTCGTCCCCGATCCTGCCACGTTACAGTCTCTCTTAGATGAACTCAGTTCCGATATCACCTCATCCGGTGAACAAGTCGTTTTCCGCTACGACGAAGAAACCAACACAATTATTGGTGGCGCGAGTGATGGCGACGTCTTGCGTATCGAGATTGATGCCCAGCTAGTTGCTGGTGGTGATGTACTGCTCTCCATTACAACAACGGTACTTCAGCCTATTGATCATGTACCTAGTGTAGGAGACGGCGCAGTATCTATCGTTGATGACGTAATCGCCATTGATATACCGATTGTTGGTCAGGATGCCATCGGCAATGATCTGACATCACCGATCGATGTCACCGTTAGTATTCAAGATGGTGACAACCCAACCGCGACACCGGCGGTCATTGATAACGTCGAATCTAACTCAGATACTATTTCAGGAACGTTGTTCGATATCGGTAGTGATGAGCTCGAGAGTTTGGTTTTCCAACCAAGTGCGCTTGAGGCCTTTGATGGAGTATTAAGTAACAACCAGCCGACAGTAGCCACACTGTCTGAAGACGGTACAACTCTAATACTCACCTTAGAGGACTCGGATACACCACTTTTAGAAATTACGCTTGGTACGGATGGTTCGTTTACGTTCAATCAGTTTGGCCCACTTGAGCACCCTCAAGGTGACGGTGATATCAACAGTTTCGTGCTACCTGTTTCGGCAACAGATTATGATGGCGATAGTGTTGACACCACACTTACAGTAAATATCAGCGATGGTGCAGATCCGACCGTTACAGAAGTGACAGGAATTACGTTATCGGAAGCAAACTTGGCGGAGGGCAACAATCCAGATGCACCACTATTAACTGGCACCGGTACGATTACTGCCACAGCTGGAAGCGATGACATTGACCACTATGAACTTGATGTAGCAGCGTTTAACGAAAAATCACCGATAACGGCGTTCGGGCAGCCTGTTGAGTTGTCTGGCCCAGTTATCGTTGATGGTCAATACACATACACGGGTACTGTGGTGGTCGATGGCGAGACGATCGATGTGTTCAATGTCACCCTAGATGCTGAAGGTAATTACACATTTGAATTGCTAGAGCCGCTTGATCATATTGGTGACAATGGTGAGTCGTTAACTTTTGAACTGCCAGTATGCGCTATCGATATGGACGGTGATGCTTCACCTGCAGATAGCAAAGCCAATATTGCGGTTACCGTTTTAGATGACGCGCCTGTCATCAACAACGATGCCTACATCGTCATCGAACCTACTGTTGATGGTGAAAATGAAATCACGCATCAAATCATCGCAGCGGAGGGTGCCGATGGAGCGTCGGTTGTGAGCTTCGTCTACAAGGGTGAAACCGATACTACGTTTACTCTTGATCCATCAATTAGTGAAGAGCAAGCCTTTGATGTCGAGCATGGTACGTTGTATGTCACCACCGACGGTCAAATGCGCTTTGTTCCCGATCGAGACTTAGATCATTCAGAGTCTGAAAATATTCTCAGCTCGGTTGAGTTTACTGTGCGTGACAATGATGGTGATGAAGTAGTATCAACCGTGGGCTTAACGATTGTTGATGGACAAAACCCAGAAATAGAATCAACGACACCGATTAGCCTCAATGAGGCAAACCTCTCTGATGGAACAGATCCTGATAATGCTTTGGTTTCTGGAACGGGGTCTGTCACTCCTGTGGTTGGCAGTGACAATATCGACCACTATGAAGTCGATGTGAACACCTTCAATAGCAACGCTGAAATTACATCAATGGGCTTGCCTGTGGTGATCGGTGCGCCAATTGAAGTGACCGACCCTGAAACGGGTGTGGTTTCTTATGTTTATACCGCCTCGGTTACCGTAGACAACATGACCACGCTTGATGTCTTCCAGTTTACGATTGATGAGAATGGTGGCTATGAGTTTGTGTTGTATGAAGCACTCGACCATCAGGCGGGTGAAGGTGAAGACACGAATTTAGATTTCAATATTCCAGTTTATGCGGTGGATAGTGATGGAGATAACTCAGCCAATATTGATGTCATCGTTTCTGTTGCTGATGATACGCCAGTCATTGCGGATGAGGTAACGCTTCCCGTTACCGAGCCGGTCACCCCAGGAGAAAGTGCGACCGTTACTCATGACTTCCTAACCCAAGAAGGGGCGGATGGGGCGTCAGTGGTGAGCTTTGTGTATCAAGGCGATGAGACCAGTGCGCCATTCGTACTCGACCAAACCGAGACAGACTTCCAAGAGTTCACTGTGGAAGACGGTACGGTATTCATTAAAACCTCAGGTGAGATGTACTTCGAGCCAGACCGTAACCTAGACCACTCAACACTTGAGACGCTGAACACCTCAATCACCGCAACCATCGTCGATGGTGATGGTGATACTTACACGCCAGTGGCGAATATCCAAATCACCGATGGCCAAGACCCAGTGATCACCGGTGTCACCGCGATTACGCTGGATGAAGCGAACCTGGATGATGGTACGGACTCAAGCAATGCGGTTGTCAGCGGCTCTGGCACGGTGTCCGTGACGGTGGGCAGTGATGACATTGACCATATCGAGGTCGATGTGGCGGTATTTAATACGGCCGCAGACCTCGAAGCGATGGGCAAACCAGTTGTCTTAGGTCAGCCAACCGTAGAAGTCGACCCACAAACAGGTGTGGAAACGTACATCTACACCGGTAGCGTGACGCTTGACGACAACAGTGTAGTGGACGTGCTGCAAATCAGTGTGGATGGTGAGGGTAATTACAGCTTCGAATTGTACGAAGCGGTAGACCATGCCGATGGCACAGCCGAAGACGATTCATTGACCTTCAACATCCCAGTCGTAGCGGTTGACAGTGATGGTGATAAGTCGCTGTCGAACGCAAGCACCAACATTGCGGTGACCATCCTAGATGATGAGCCAGTGATTGCTGAAGAAGTGACGCTGCCTGTTACTGAGCCAGTGACCACGGGTGATAACGCAACAACCACCCATGACTTCCTAACCCAAGAAGGGGCGGATGGTGCGTCTGTCGTGAGCTTTGTGTATCAAGGTGATGCAACTAGTGCGCCGTTTGTACTCGACCAAACCGAGACAGAGTTCCAAGAGTTCACTGTGGAAGACGGTACGGTATTCATTAAAACCTCAGGTGAGATGTACTTCGAGCCAGACCGTAACCTAGACCACTCAACACTCGAGACACTCAATACTTCTATCACCGCAACCATCGTCGATGGTGATGGCGATACCTACACGCCAGTGGCGAACATCCAAATCACCGACGGCCAAGACCCAGTGATTACCGGTGTTACCGCGATTACGCTGGATGAAGCGAACCTGGATGATGGCACGGACTCAACTAACGCTGTTGTCAGCGGTAGCGGTTCGATTACTGCGACAACCGGTAGTGATGATATTGACCACTTTGAAGTGGATGTCAGCACCTTCAACACCGATGCAGGCATTACCGCGATGGGTAAACCGGTGGTATTGGGTGATCCAATCATCGTGACCGACCCACAAACCGGTGAGTCATCTTACGTTTACACTGGCAGTGTGACACTTGATGATAACAGTGTTATCGATGTACTCGAGATTTCTGTTGATGAAGCCGGCAACTACAGCTTTGAGTTGTATGAAGCGGTCGACCATGCTGATGGCACAGCCGAAGACGATTCACTGACCTTCAACATTCCAGTGGTGGCGGTTGATAGTGATGGTGATAAGTCGGTATCGAACGCAAGCACCAACATTGCAGTGACCATCCTTGATGATGAGCCAGTGATTGCTGAAGACGTGACGTTGCCTGTTACTGAGCCAGTGACGAGCGGTGATAACGCAACAACCACCCATGACTTCTTAACCCAAGAAGGGGCCGATGGTGCGTCTGTCGTGAGCTTTGTGTATCAAGGTGATGAAACGAGCGACCCATTCGTTCTCGACCAAACGGTTACTGACTTCCAAGAGTTTACTGTGGAAGACGGTACGGTATTCATTAAGACCTCGGGCGAGATGTACTTCGAGCCAGACCGTAACCTAGACCACTCAACACTTGAGACGCTGAATACCTCTATCACCGCAACCATCGTCGATGGTGATGGTGATACTTACACGCCAGTGGCGAATATCCAAATCACCGATGGCCAAGACCCAGTGATCACTGGTGTCACCGCGATTACGCTGGATGAAGCGAACCTGGATGATGGTACGGACTCAACTAACGCTGTCGTTAGCGGCTCTGGCACGGTGTCCGTGACGGTGGGCAGTGATGACATTGACCATATCGAAGTCGATGTAGCGGTCTTTAATGCAGCCGCTGATATCACGGCGATGGGCAAACCTGTCGTCTTAGGCGAGCCAACTGTAGAAGTCGACCCTCAAACGGGTGTGGAAACGTACATCTACACCGGTAACGTGACGCTTGACGACAACAGCGTGGTGGACGTGCTGCAAATCAGTGTGGATGGTGAGGGTAACTACAGCTTCGAATTGTACGAAGCGGTAGACCATGCCGATGGCACAGCGGAAGACGATTCGCTGACCTTCAACATCCCAGTCGTCGCAGTAGACAGTGATGGTGATAAGTCGGTGTCGAATGCGAGCACCAACATTGCAGTGACCATCCTTGATGATGAGCCAGTGATTGCTGAAGAAGTGACTCTTCCGGTAACAGAGCCAGTGACCACGGGTGATAACGCAACGACCACGCATGACTTCCTAACCCAAGAAGGGGCGGATGGTGCGTCGGTGGTGAGCTTTGTCTATCAAGGTGATGAAACGAGCGACCCATTCGTGCTAGACCAAACGGTTACTGACTTCCAAGAGTTCACTGTGGAAGACGGTACGGTATTCATTAAAACCTCAGGTGAAATGTACTTCGAGCCAGACCGTAACCTAGACCACTCAACACTTGAGACGCTGAACACCTCAATCACCGCAACCATCGTCGATGGTGATGGTGATACTTACACGCCAGTGGCGAATATCCAAATCACCGATGGCCAAGACCCAGTGATCACCGGTGTTACCGCAATTACGCTGGATGAAGCGAACCTGGATGATGGTACGGACCCAACTAACGCAGTTGTCAGCGGCTCTGGCACCGTGTCCGTGACGGTGGGCAGTGATGACATTGACCATATCGAAGTCGATGTGGCGGTCTTTAATGCAGCCGCTGATATCACGGCGATGGGCAAACCTGTCGTCTTAGGCGAGCCAACCGTAGAAGTCGACCCACAAACAGGTGTGGAAACGTACATCTACACCGGTAGCGTGACGCTTGACGACAACAGTGTAGTGGACGTGCTGCAAATCAGTGTGGATGGTGAGGGTAATTACAGCTTCGAATTGTACGAAGCGGTAGACCATGCCGATGGCACAGCCGAAGACGATTCATTGACCTTCAACATCCCAGTCGTAGCGGTTGACAGTGATGGTGATAAGTCGCTGTCGAACGCAAGCACCAACATTGCGGTGACCATCCTAGATGATGAGCCAGTGATTGCTGAAGAAGTGACGCTGCCTGTTACTGAGCCAGTGACCACGGGTGATAACGCAACAACCACCCATGACTTCCTAACCCAAGAAGGGGCGGATGGTGCGTCTGTCGTGAGCTTTGTGTATCAAGGTGATGCAACTAGTGCGCCGTTTGTACTCGACCAAACCGAGACAGAGTTCCAAGAGTTCACTGTGGAAGACGGTACGGTATTCATTAAAACCTCAGGTGAGATGTACTTCGAGCCAGACCGTAACCTAGACCACTCAACACTCGAGACACTCAATACTTCTATCACCGCAACCATCGTCGATGGTGATGGCGATACCTACACGCCAGTGGCGAACATCCAAATCACCGACGGCCAAGACCCAGTGATTACCGGTGTTACCGCGATTACGCTGGATGAAGCGAACCTGGATGATGGCACGGACTCAACTAACGCTGTTGTCAGCGGTAGCGGTTCGATTACTGCGACAACCGGTAGTGATGATATTGACCACTTTGAAGTGGATGTCAGCACCTTCAACACCGATGCAGGCATTACCGCGATGGGTAAACCGGTGGTATTGGGTGATCCAATCATCGTGACCGACCCACAAACCGGTGAGTCATCTTACGTTTACACTGGCAGTGTGACACTTGATGATAACAGTGTTATCGATGTACTCGAGATTTCTGTTGATGAAGCCGGCAACTACAGCTTTGAGTTGTATGAAGCGGTCGACCATGCTGATGGCACAGCCGAAGACGATTCACTGACCTTCAACATTCCAGTGGTGGCGGTTGATAGTGATGGTGATAAGTCGGTATCGAACGCAAGCACCAACATTGCAGTGACCATCCTTGATGATGAGCCAGTGATTGCTGAAGACGTGACGTTGCCTGTTACTGAGCCAGTGACGAGCGGTGATAACGCAACAACCACCCATGACTTCTTAACCCAAGAAGGGGCCGATGGTGCGTCTGTCGTGAGCTTTGTGTATCAAGGTGATGAAACGAGCGACCCATTCGTTCTCGACCAAACGGTTACTGACTTCCAAGAGTTTACTGTGGAAGACGGTACGGTATTCATTAAGACCTCGGGCGAGATGTACTTCGAGCCAGACCGTAACCTAGACCACTCAACACTTGAGACGCTGAATACCTCTATCACCGCAACCATCGTCGATGGTGATGGTGATACTTACACGCCAGTGGCGAATATCCAAATCACCGATGGCCAAGACCCAGTGATCACTGGTGTCACCGCGATTACGCTGGATGAAGCGAACCTGGATGATGGTACGGACTCAACTAACGCTGTCGTTAGCGGCTCTGGCACGGTGTCCGTGACGGTGGGCAGTGATGACATTGACCATATCGAAGTCGATGTAGCGGTCTTTAATGCAGCCGCTGATATCACGGCGATGGGCAAACCTGTCGTCTTAGGCGAGCCAACTGTAGAAGTCGACCCTCAAACGGGTGTGGAAACGTACATCTACACCGGTAACGTGACGCTTGACGACAACAGCGTGGTGGACGTGCTGCAAATCAGTGTGGATGGTGAGGGTAACTACAGCTTCGAATTGTACGAAGCGGTAGACCATGCCGATGGCACAGCGGAAGACGATTCGCTGACCTTCAACATCCCAGTCGTCGCAGTAGACAGTGATGGTGATAAGTCGGTGTCGAATGCGAGCACCAACATTGCAGTGACCATCCTTGATGATGAGCCAGTGATTGCTGAAGAAGTGACTCTTCCGGTAACAGAGCCAGTGACCACGGGTGATAACGCAACGACCACGCATGACTTCCTAACCCAAGAAGGGGCGGATGGTGCGTCGGTGGTGAGCTTTGTCTATCAAGGTGATGAAACGAGCGACCCATTCGTGCTAGACCAAACGGTTACTGACTTCCAAGAGTTCACTGTGGAAGACGGTACGGTATTCATTAAAACCTCAGGTGAAATGTACTTCGAGCCAGACCGTAACCTAGACCACTCAACACTTGAGACGCTGAACACCTCAATCACCGCAACCATCGTCGATGGTGATGGTGATACTTACACGCCAGTGGCGAATATCCAAATCACCGATGGCCAAGACCCAGTGATCACCGGTGTTACCGCAATTACGCTGGATGAAGCGAACCTGGATGATGGTACGGACCCAACTAACGCAGTTGTCAGCGGCTCTGGCACCGTGTCCGTGACGGTGGGCAGTGATGACATTGACCATATCGAAGTCGATGTGGCGGTCTTTAATGCAGCCGCTGATATCACGGCGATGGGCAAACCTGTCGTCTTAGGCGAGCCAACCGTAGAAGTCGACCCACAAACAGGTGTGGAAACGTACATCTACACCGGTAGCGTGACGCTTGACGACAACAGTGTAGTGGACGTGCTGCAAATCAGTGTGGATGGTGAGGGTAACTACAGCTTCGAATTGTACGAAGCGGTAGACCATGCCGATGGCACAGCCGAAGACGATTCATTGACCTTCAACATCCCAGTCGTAGCGGTTGATAGCGATGGTGATAAGTCGGTGTCGAACGCAAGCACGAATATTGCAGTGACTATCCTTGATGATGAGCTCATTGTGGACGATGCAGAGCTAACTGTGACTGAGCCAACAATTGATGGAGAGAATCAAGTTACCCATCAAGTGATCAACGAGCCAGGTGCAGATGGAGCGAGTGTTGTTAGTTTTGTTTACAAGGGAGAAAGTGATACAGAGTTTACTTTGAATCCTGCGATTGCAAATGATCAAGAACAGGCATTCACAGTAGAGCACGGTACTGTATATATTACGGGTGACGGAGCACTTCGCTTTGTACCAGATAGAGATTTGGAACATCCACAAGATAGCAATGAGATTCTAAGTGCAATTGATGTTACAAGTCGTGATGGAGATGGTGATACTGAGGTCGCTACGATTGATTTGACTATCGTTGACGGTCAAATACCTATTATTACCAATATCACAGCGGTTACATTGGACGAAGCTAATTTGCCAAATGGTACAGATACTGACCTGCAGGCTCTGGTGGGTACGGGAAGTTTCTCTGTTGCTGTCGGTAGTGACGATATCTCTCATTATGAGATTGATGTCGTTAGCTTCAATAACTCCAATACAATCCAAGCTTTTGGTGAAGATATTACACTTTCATCCCCTGTCATTGATGGTGATGAGTACACCTACACCGGTTCGGCATTAGTTGATGGTAATGAGATTGATATCTTTACTGTCGTGCTTGAGAAGTCATCATTGAATGATGGCAACGACGGCAAATATACCTTTACGTTACTCCAACCCATTACTCATATTGAAGATCCTGTTACAGATGGAACTGCAAGCGATCTCGCACTTGCGTTTGATTTCCCTGTCTATGCAGTCGACACAGACCTTGATAAGTCTACGTTGACTGGAGAAACAGAACCGATGGCAGCTTCATTATCTGTGACTATCCTCGATGATGAGATGATTGTTGCTGATGCTGTGTTAACCGTGGTGGAACCTACAACTGCTGGTGATAATGAAGTTACTCATCAAGTATTGTCTGAAGAAGGCGCAGATGGCGCAAGTGTTGTGAGCTTTATCTACAAAGGCACATCTGACGTTACCTTTACCTTGGATCCTGCCGTTGCTGGTGAGCAGAGCTTTGATGTTGAGCACGGTACTGTGTATCTGACAACAGAAGGCGCGTTCCGTTTTGTTCCAGATAGAGATTTAGAGCACCCTGTTAATACCAATGAGATATTGAGTGCTGTTGAGATCAAAGCGGTAGACGGTGATGGTGATAATACTGTTGCAACAATTGATTTGACCATTGTAGATGGCGACATCCCGGTCATTACAAACTCTCCAGTGCTAGAGCTTGATGAAGCTAACTTGGCTGATGGTACAGATCCAGACAATGCAGAAATCTCAGGCAGTGGAGTACTTAATGTCAATGTCGGTAGTGATGATGTTGATCACTTTGAAATCGATATTGCTGATTTTAACGACTCGAATACAGTCAAAGCATTTGGAGAACTTGTCACACTTTCTGCTCCAGTGATTGATGGTGACGAATACACCTACACGGCTTCAGTGAATGTTAATGGCGATATTATTGATGTATTTACCATCACGTTGGATAAAACGACAGCGAATGATGGTAATGATGGCAGCTTCTTATTTACGTTATTGCAGCCTGTTGAGCATATTGAAGGTGATTTAATTAAGGACGATGAACTCGTTTTCAATCTACCTGTTTATGCTGTAGATACTGACAATGACCTTTCAACCATCACTGGTGAAACGACCGCGACAGCGACAAACTTAGCCGTCACAATTATTGATGATGAGTTAATTGTACAGGACAACACTCTTGAAGTTATCGAGCCCGTTGTTGCAGGCGATAATGAGGTGACCCATCAGGTCATTCTTAAAGAGGGTGCCGACGGAGCGACTGTCACCAGTTTCGTTTACAACGGTACAGCCAGTACCACATACAACTTAAATCCAAATACAGATCCTACAGTTGAGCAGAGCTTCTCGGTTGAGCATGGTACGGTGTTCATGACAGGAGATGGTGCGTTCCGCTTTGAACCAGACAGAGACCTAGATCATACCGATTCGGAGAACATCTTAAGCCGTGTTGATGTTACTGCCACTGATGGAGACGGTGATACAGAAGTCTCTGTGATTGACCTCACTATTGTTGATGGTCAGATTCCAATCATCACAAGTGGCGGATCCGTTAGCTTTGATGAAACGAACCTTTCTGATGGCAATGAACCAAATGCTGGCGCACTAACAAAAACAGGTTCTATTACGACGACAGTAGGAAGTGATGACATTTCTTATTATGAACTCGAGCCATCAGAGTTTAATCCTGACGGTGACCTTCTATCTATGGGCCAAGAAGTGCAACTGGAGTTCTTAGGTGAATCTGGAGGTATTCGATCTTACCAAGGCTTTGTTGAAGTAGGTGGCAATAAGGTCCCTGTATTCTCTGTTGAACTGGATAAGCCAGGTTTAGGCCAATATGAAATTACTTTAATTGAAGAGTTAGACCATATTGGTATCGGTGAAGACGACTCATTAACGTTTGATCTTCCTGTGTATGCTGTTGATAGTGATGGTGACCGTTCAACGATTACAGGGCTGACAGACCCAACAGCATCAGCGATTAAAGTGACTGTCATCGATGATGAACCGATATTATTCGAGCAGAACTTAACTCGCGTTGAAGGCCAGTCGCGAGGAACTCGTTGGATGTTTGACGATCCATCAATTGGTGGTCGAGATAACGAGACAGGGGCAGATAATGGTGTCGTAACGAGCATAGAGGCAGAAGATGATCCAGCAAATAATCGAGATATCCAATTCCGTTTAGGTGATGGCACGGTAGTCGATAGTGCTGATTTGAATGGCTCAACCCTTACAGTCACAGTTGTAGAGATAGTTAATGGTGTGTCACAAGACCTTGGTAGTTTAGAGATCCGCCCTGATGGTCGCGCTCGCTTCACACCTGAAGAGTTTGTTGACCATGAGGATAGCCCTAACCTTGATTTCTCTGTCAATGTGACGGCGACAGACTTTGACCAAGATACTTCAACTGAGAAGCTCAACATTCGCATCACAGACCGCAATGCTCAAATTACTGATGCTCAGCTTGATGGTGTAGAAGAAGCAGGGCGAGATGATACCAACATCTTAGATAACTTAGATGGCCTTCCTGCTGATAGCTTAGAACCAATCAAAGTCGTTCTTAGCGTTGATTTGTTTGACCGAGATCGTGGAGAAGAGATTGGCAATGTCTTACTGAACAACATCGGTAATCACAACGGAACGTTCTATTACTATGATTCAGGAGCAGACAGTTTTGTTGCGCTTGCGACCAATTCGAATCGAGCTACGCTACTGGCTGATCAAGTTGAACAAACCATTGATGGCAATGTATCGACTGTCGAGAACCTATATTTTGTGCCTGATAGAAACTTCTCGACCAGTGAGAGTGGTATCAATATCGGTGTAAACGTTCAGATTCTGAATAACGATACTGGCGATCATAACGTTACAGGCCAGTTAAATATAAACGTTCAGAGTATTGCGGATAAACCGACTTGGACGGTTGATAGTGTCTTCAATTATACCTATTCAGACGACCCAACAGAAGACCGCTCGGTTGATGAAGACGGTAACAATGTAGAGCTGTCGATAGCGGCAGAAACTCAAGATACCAGTAATCCTGAAACCATTACGTATGAGCTTGAATTTACCTTTGGTGGTGACAATGCTGAGTTGGTGTACGGAAATGGTGCTGCTATCCCATCAACGACCGACCCTGATACGGGGCGTGTATATTATGTGGTAGATGCTGACAGAATCGATGAGGTAGAAGTCGACCCGATTGATCACTTCTCCGGCCAGATTAAACTGACAGTGACTGCAATTGCAGAAGAGTCAGAAAATGCAGTGGCAGATAAAGAGACGAAAGAGTCAGATCCGCAGGAGATCGTCATTGACGTTCGTCCTGTAGCAGATGCCGGTGCGTTTAAAGTTAATCGCATCAAGATTTTCGAAGATAATGCCACAGGCCTTGAAGACCCTACCTACGACCCAATGCAATTGAGTGAGGTGATTCAATTTACCGAGACTGCTGACATGCAAGTGGACGATTCTGAAGAATTGTTTGTGCGTATCAGTGAAGTGTCGGTAGATGGTGTGGAATTTGTATGGGCTGGCTCACCTGACCCAAGTCCAATTGTGTTTGTTGAGGTAGATGGTGGTGAGGACTACTACGAGATACCGGTAACAGCTCTTGAGTTAGTAGAAGTACAACCTACGCAGCATAGCAATGTTGATTTTGAATTTAAGGTCGAAGGCGTAGTGAGAGATACCGCTGACCTTTCGACTGGGACAGAGTTTGATGAGCGCTCACTTGGTGTCAAAACTGTTTTTGTTGATATTAAGGGTGTTGCTGATGAACCAGATGTCGTTTTAGACAATTCAGGCCCTACAACTTGGGCATTGTTTGATGACGGTGACGCGAAAGGTATTGAGACAACGATTCCTGAAAATGGTGAAGCGGTACTGAGCTTCTCAGCCGTCTCTGGTGAGTTAGCCGATCAACCTTTAGATGACTCTGAATCATTGACTGTTATTTTGTCGAATATTCCTGAAGGGGTAGAAATAGTTGATGGTGATGGAGCCAGTGTAGACCTTGTATTCGTAGGGTATGATGATAATGGTCAGCCAACCTATGAAGCCGATATTACTAACCTTAACTTCGACTCAGGTATTAAAGTAGTTCCAACGGAGTCTGCTACGGACAATATCGTTTTAACTGGGACCATTGTGGTCACTGAAAATGATGGCCACGTGCGAGCTTTTGAGCGAGAAATACGTGTGAAAGTTGAGCCAGTTATTGATATGGAGGATTACTCCAGAGATTCAAGAGGCTTTGAAGATGAGCTGATCAACATCAATTGGGCTCCAAGTAATACAGATAGACCAGATAGTGATGAGATCTTCACTCGTGTGGAAATCTCAGGAATTCCGGATGGCGCAACGGTTTTTGTTGATGGTAGTGAAGTGACTATCTCTGGTGGCGTATTAGTTGTTGAGCCAGCGGGAGGTCAGTCCGAAGAAGATTTTTCTGCGACGGCATTAGCGTCTGGCTATATTCAAATTTTGCCTCCAGAAGATAGCAGCACAGATATGCTTCTGACGACAAAAGTCACCGTGAAAGAGTATGATGCCGAGTATGTCGATAATGCAAACCCTGGTGAGGGTATCGCTGTGGCTAGTGATGACCCTGCAGATGAACCTGATCAGCCAGCAATTACCGGCACACTAACAGTTGAGGTTGTCCCTGTTGTTGAGCCTGATACTGATATTTCAGTAGTAAAGCCTAATGGAAACCCTGCAGGTACATTAGTGGACACGCAAGGTGATGGTGTTATCTCTTTTGTTATTAATGATTTGGATGCGGCAGGCCCACAAGATGAAGTATTACTGTTTGAAGATTTAGACCCTGATTCAGTAGAGCGTATCGATAGAATTATTATTGACCTAAAACCTGAAGTATTCTTGGCAAATAATGGCGATGATTATCTTGCAGACCCTGAAGAACTTTATGAACTTATCAACGGAACAACCCCGACTCAAGCTGAGCTAGACGCATTTGTTGCTCAAGGGAATGATGCACTGCTCAGTTTGTTGGAGGATGCATTTTTAGACCAGTTTTTTGTGACTGACGCTCTCAATAATGGTGATGGTACTTGGACGATTCTAGACCCTGATAATTTTAATATTACTGTGCCGAATGGTATGGCACTAGGAGATAGTATTGGTGGATCTCTAAACAGCCAGAATACGTGGACATTGGGTATTGTTGCGCAAGTGGTCGATGATGGCGATCCATCTGAAAATGAGCAAAGTGCCCCAGTACTGCGTGAAACTACTGCTGAAGTGAAGTTCCCGTCTTATATTGCAGACCCAACAGATATAGCTTCAGAGGTGGAACAGGATATATCCGATGAAGCTGTCGTGACAGGTACGGAGGATAACTCGTTCGATTTGAGTGATGCTCTTTTCTCACCTTATAATGGAACAGACAGTATCCTGTCGGTCATTAACGGTGATACTTCAGATGATGATCTTACAATTGTTGTCGACCCATCAGATTTGCCAGCAGGCTCGCAAGTAAGTGGTGCAATTTTTGATTATGTCGACAACGTATGGGTATTCAAAGCTGATGTGAATAGTGCTGGTGAAATTGAAAACTACGCAGGCTTTGTTATTACGCCTCCAGAAGATTTTGCTGGAGATTTTATCCTGCCAGTTAAAGTTGTCACAACAGATACAACCAGCGGTGATCAAAATATCTTTGACTTCAATATTCCGGTGGCTATTCACCCAGTTGTTGATGTGGAAGGTTCTGCGCAGCCAACTGATAGTGATATTACTCCAGAGCTTAGTGTTGCGATAAAAGCTACCTATGGACTGGATGCGGATAAACAGCCTACAGATCTATCCAATGATACACCTATTACTGATGGCAAGGGCTATGAAGATGGCCTGATTGAGCTCGACTTATCAGTATCTCTAGCAGACACCGATATCACGACAGATGAAGGTGAAGAATCAATTACATCGATAACCTTGACCTTAGCGGATTCAGACTCTGGTGAGTTTACCGATGCGAGTGGTAATCCATTAGGTGATGAACTGATACTATCGAGTGGCAATTATCCCGATGCTAACTTTGCTGATTTGGAGTCTGCATTAGGAAGTATTTTCTTTAAACCAGCTGAAAATTACCCGACTCTTAACGACAGCATTGTCCAAATTGATATTGCGGGCACAATTACAGATAGTGCTAAGTTTGATGAAACAAACGCGGAGGCACTGTTTGGTTTAGGTAATCTCGAGACAATTGGTGGTGAGCAACATATTGAAGTTGAACAGCCTTTTAGTGGTTCAGTATCATTTGAGGTTACCCCAGTTTTAGACCCGGTAGTTATTTCAGGCTCAGAGCCAGGAGAGGATATTCTTGTTGTTGGCGATGAGGATACCTGGATTTCATTAGGACAAGGTAGCTCTGGGCTTTCTATTGCCCTTGGAGAGGTTGATGACCCGGCTAATTTGACGGACAACTCGGAACAGTTTGTATCTGTTAAAATTACTGGAATCCCTGAAGACTTCTTACTTCAGTCTATATCGACGGATTATACTGTCAAAAATAATGGGGGTGGAGAATGGAGCATTCGTCTAAATGACCCTTCAGTGAGTTCAATAACGTTAGACGATATTCAAATCAAGCCCGCAGAGCAGTTTAGTGGTGAAGTTGACCTTGGGGTTGCGGTATACGTTCAAGAAGCTATCACCGCAGAGCCAGTAGAGTTTACCGCTGACTTTACACTTAAGGTAAACCCTGTTGCAGACACCATCGATACCGACATCGTTCAAGACACCATCTTTGTCTCAGAAGGTGAAGACATTATCATCGATTTGAATGCATCACTGGTTGATACTGAAGAATCGATTGGTGATGGCCCTAACTATGAAGAGAACGACCCTGAACAGGTTCGTATTACAATCGATGATGTGCCATTTGGTGCGTCAATTACGATTGGTGATGTCACTCTTACTCAAGCTGATGAAAATGGGTCTGCGCCGTTAGTGTTTGATATCCCTCAAGGCACGCTGATTGTCGAGTCGATGACCTTTAATTCTGGTGACTACAACCAAGACAACTGGGCGGGACAGCTAACAGTCACGCTCCAATCTACTGATACTGGGTTGGACGGTACAGTCTCTCTAGGTACTCCGGTAGTAGAGGTCTTGGATGTTGTTGTCTCACCTGTTAATGACCGCCCAGAAGTGACGATCACGAGTTCGGTTGATTCTCCGGAAGATAACCCAGCGCCCGTTACTGGCTTCAAAGTCGAAGATATTGACTCCACTTTAGATGACCCATCAGCGCCTTATGAGCTGACGCTCAGTGTTGGTACCGGCGTTCTTGAACTAGATGCTGGGTTACTAGCTACGTATAACATTGATGTAGAAAGTAGTTCAGCGTTAACGGTAACAATATCGGGAACCGTGAGTGACCTAAATGACTTCATCGCTGAAGAAGGCGTAATTTATAACCCAGTCGAACATTACTACGGCAATGTCGATATCACCATTGTGGCTGATGACTTGGGTAATAATGGTGAGGTGATAGCAACTGATGATAGCACCTCAAGTGTAAGTGCTCCTGCGGTACTGACTCTGAACATTACTCCGGTAAACGACCAGCCTACAACTGACAATGTTGTGTTGGACGACATTACTGAGGATAGCGGTTCGATACAAATTACGGCTACTGAGCTTCTTAGCCAAGCCGGCGACATTGAAACCGACGTTGCGAATCTTGTTGTGACTGCATTGGATGTGACAGATTCGGCGATGGGTGTTGTGGTGGATCAAGGCGGTGGTATTTGGAGCTTCACACCTGCAGAGAACTACTATGGCCCTGTGACATTTGATTACGTTATTACTGATAACGGTGCAACAGACACGGGAGATAATGTACTTGATGTTGCGGGTACCGCTTCACTCAATGTCTTGCCTGAAAATGATATGCCAGAAACCAGTAATGTGACCCTAGCTGATGTTCTGGAAGACTCTGGTTCAACACAAATCACCCAAGCTGACTTGTTGGCGCAAGCAAGTGATGTCGAGACTGATGTTGCTAACTTGGTTGTTTCATCTTTTGATGTTACAGATTCAGCGATGGGCGTAGTTGTTGATCAAGGCGGAGGTGTTTGGACTTTCACTCCGGCTGATGACTTCTATGGCGAAGTGACATTTGATTACGTGATTACTGACGATGGGGCAACCAACAACAGTGATAACGTATTGCAAGTGGCAGGAACGGCGTCGCTTGATGTGCTAGCGGTTAATGATGCGCCGACAGTTGATGTGACTGCAGCAACTAGCGTGATTGATGAAGCGATTGGTCAGAAAATCACAGGCATCTCTATTGCTGATATTGATTACGACGCAGCACATAGCGACGATGACATCACAGTGACTCTCGTGGTTGATGATGGCCTATTGAGTGTCTCTCCAGCGAGCCCATCCGGTGTGGCTGTTACAGCAGTGACAAATGGTGTCGAGCTAGTTGGCTCTCCAGATGATATCAATGCGTTATTATCTGATGCTGACCCAAGCAATGGTGTGTTTGTTGATGCAAGTGGTGTCAGTGGACTTGAAGTTGAGCTCACCGTGACAGTCAATGACGGTGGCGTCTACTATGAGAACGCGGCAGGAATGGCGTTGGAGGCAGAAGAGTCGTTCACTATTAGTGTTACGCCTGCCATTGTTAATGATGCGCCAACGCTTAGCTTCGATTCAAGCCTAAGCTATGGTCGTCAAATCTTTGCGAGTCGTGCAGCGGCTAATCAAGGCATTGCACTGATTGGACTGGTAGCCATGTTGGTGGACAGTAACGAAGTTCTCTCGATAGAGATTTCTGGCGTGCATGAAGATGCGTCGATTGTTTCGAACAATGGTGCGATATCGGTGACAGACCTTGGTGGAGGTGTTTGGAGTTTGACGGCGAGCGATCCTGCTTTGTTTAATAACCTAGAAGGTGTGACCGTGGTCGATTTACCAAATGATCAGCATACTCTGGATTTTGTTGCTATATCGACTGAGTCGGACGGCTCAGAAGCACGCTCTCAATCAGAGTCAATATCAATATCTGTCGATAATGGCGCAAATAACTTTGACATTGAAGGTGAGGCGAATGACTCATGGATCATTGGTCGAGCCAATGGCTCAGAGATGATTGGTGGTGATGGTGATGACGTGATTCAAGGTGGCAATGATGATGATATTCTCATCGGTGGCCCTGGCGATGACCTTCTGATTGGTGGTGGTGGAGAAGATATCTTCCGCTGGACAGAGGATTCGGTTTCTGAAGGTTCAACTGACACTATCCAAGACTTTAGTTTGTCTGATGGTGACGTCATTGACTTGAGAGACGTTATTGAAGATTTGTCGGAGGATGAATCAATCGCAGACATACTCGATAACGTGTCAGAACAAATCGAAGCGAGGCTTGTTGATGACAACGTTGAGTTGGATATCACGACAGATGACGATGTGCATCAAACCATAGTGGTAGAGAACGTGGGTACACAAGTGAATCTATCTGGCTTAGATTCTGATGGTATTGTGAATGCATTGCTGCAAAATAACATCATTCAGCACGGCAGCTAGCCTTTTATTGTGATACTGAGTTGATATAGAAAAGGGAGGACGATGTATCGTCCTCCCTTTGTGTTTTTGTCTTCAAGTTGTTTTTAACTAATGTAAATCATAAAGAAACGGTCAAAGATTAAACGCGGTTTTTCTTCACATAAAACGGGTTGTCATAGCGTTTGGGTGGCCCAAACTCTGAAATCACCAGTTTGTTCCACAATGCTACATCAAACTCCCCAGCAGGAATCGATGGATACATTGTTTCAACCTCTTCACGCGCAAAATTCAGAAAGTGCTTTTTCTTAATTTGGTTGTATTTTTTTGCCACACGATTGTGCTTGTGAATCCACTCACGTTTAAAGTGCTCAAGCTTTTGATACGCATCCTCTGGGTGCGTGGCAAAATATAAGCGCTTATACATGATCTTACGATCAATCATGCTACGCATTGATGTTTGGATATAGCGGCCATGTTCTGTGATGGATATGTCATTACTATCGAACAATTGAACGTGCCAGCGAGGGGCAAAGAAGCCGTGCTCTTTGTATTTTTTGTTTCTCACTTCTATTGCTGTGTGAAGCACAAGATCGGATGTGCCTCTAAACGTCTGCTGCCATTTACCAATTCGAATTTGAATTGATGTTGGCAAGCGATAAATATGGGTAAATTTATCTTCGCTCATCTGCTGCTCGCAACCTATTAGAATATGTAAAATTAAGAATGTAGTTAGGGCAAACATAAGCCGTGATTGCGAAATCAAGGCTGGTAGAACTGTATGTATCGCCGAGATTTTAGTTAGACAACGAATAAACCTCAAGCCTTAATCTTAGATTAAGCGCTCTATTGATTGGATGCAAACAAACGATGTAGATCAGTTAACTGCGGCACACTAATGGTGGCTAAATGCGCATAATCGGGTTGGTTGTCATGAGTGATCAAGCAAGAGGGCATATTCGCGTTGTTCGCTGCTTGAATATCATAGAGGTAGTCGCCGACATACAAAACCTCTGATACTTGCAGTGACCAGTGTTTCGCAAGAGCGAGCAAAGAATCTGGGGCAGGTTTAGGTGGAAAGTGCTCACGACAAATGAGCTCGTTGACGTCTAGTTTGAGCCTATCTAACTTGAGTGTGGCCGCTTTGATGCAATTTCGGGTCACAATGCCTGTGTAAAGGTTGGCGCTTTTTAGGTGGGTAAGGAATTCCTGACACCCTTCCATTAACTCTGCCGAGTGAGCATCAGACATCTCATGAGAAACGATGGTTTGATGGACATTAGTTCTTTGGAGAGAGCAGTCAAGGTTGTCTGCAAAACTGAGCAGATCGTCTTCAGAAGGGCAGCCAATATCCGCTCGGATAGAGGCGAAGTTGAGACTTGACGAAACGAGCGTGTTATCTAAATCAAATACCACAGCTTTGATTGAACGGCAATCTAGGCTCATCAGAGCTCCTTTTGTTTGCTTCCCCTCATATAAAAATAGCCAACAAATGTTGGCTATTTCAAAAAACTGAACAAAACGAGCTAGATTAGATAGCTACGATTTCTTCTGCTTGAGGGCCTTTTTGACCTTGAGTTACTTTGAACTCAACCTTTTGGCCTTCAGTTAGAGTACGGAAACCGTCACCTTTGATAGCGCTGAAGTGTGCGAATACATCAGGGCCGTTCTCTTGTTGGATGAAACCAAAACCTTTAGTTTCGTTGAACCACTTTACAGTGCCAGTTACTGTGTTAGACATTGTGTCAATTCCTATTAACAAATTTTAGAGCCGAATTCGGCGCGGATAGCGTGAAAAAGGAGATTGCTATTGCGTACGACACGACGGGAGTACTGGGTATTCCAACGAACCATTGCCTGTAAACAAAGAACCGCTTTCTAGCTGTAATCCAGTCTAAGGTAATAGGTAGGCAAGTCAATTAAGAAACTATGACATTGGGTGATTACTGTGATTTTTCTTTAAAAACATGAGCGTGGTTACATCTTAAATTGTGCTTATTGTTAATTATCTTAGTTTCATGGGTTTCATATTGCGCCCAAAGTGTGCAAAAATCGGCGTGTTCTCGATATCGAGATGTGAGATTTTTTGCACGCTTTTTGGTCAGAAGCGCAAAACCTGTGTAAAGACTTGTCAGAACGTAGCTTGGCAATTGTTATTCACCGAATAGCGTTGTAGGCTATAGCGAACTTGGAATGCTTAATTATGGTTGTATCTGACACGATTGGTTACAGAATCTGCGGAACGTAATGGAACTTTGCGACCCTAACTGTTTCAGTCGTTTTACACTTGTTTCTCAGAGTGGATGTGAGTAACAAGACTACCATGATTTATATTTTTTTAATGGAGCTAGCTCGTAGTGAAACTCATTAAGATTGCCTCAGCGATCGGTTTATGCTTTACCTCTTTGGCTTTTGCCGCACCCACTGTTGTTCCTAACGCCCCTGCACTTGGTGCTAAAGGCTATGTATTGATGGACTACAAGTCTGGTGAGGTAATTGTTGAGAAAAATGCCAATACGCCACTCAACCCGGCAAGCTTGACTAAACTCATGACAGCGTATGTCGCAGGTCAAGAGATGAATGCAGGGAACATTAGTGCGGATGATAGTGTGCTAATTAGTGAGAATGCGTGGGCGAAAAAATTCCCAGACTCATCGAAGATGTTTATCGAAGTCGGCACACGCGTCAACATGATGGACTTGTACCGCGGACTTATCGTGCAATCAGGTAACGATGCGAGTGTGGCTATCGCTGAGCACGTGGCTGGCAGTGCTGATGCGTTTGTGATGCTGATGAATTCTTGGGCAGATCGCCTAGGGCTTGCTAATACTTCGTTTGCTAACCCGCATGGCCTTGATAGCGAAAACCTTTACTCGACGCCTTATGATATAGCGAAGTTAGGTCAGGCGATTATTCGCGACCTGCCAGAGATTTACCCGCTATACAGCGAGCGTAGCTTCCAATACAACGGAATTACTCAATATAACCGCAATGGCTTGTTGCGTGATCGCAGTATTAACGTTGATGGTATGAAAACAGGTTACACATCAGGAGCAGGCTATAGTTTAGCCAGTTCGGCAACTCAAGGTGACATGCGTCTAATTGCTGTTGTGATGGGTTCGACTAGCCCGAAAGCTCGTGAGTCAGAGAGCAAGCAGCTTCTGAGTTACGGTTTCCGTTTCTTCGATACCATTGAGCCCAACAAAGTCGGTGAGCCAATTGCACAACCTCGCGTGTGGATGGGCGACAAAGACAATGTAAGTGTCGGTCTTGCAGAGCCACTTTACTTAACTATGCCAAAAGGCGATATCGCTAAACTAAGTGCAGTGGTTGAGATGCAGCCAGACTTGTCTGCGCCAATTGCACAAGGTGCGGTTGTCGGTCAGGTGATGTACAAACTGGAAGACGAAGTAATTGCGGAAGCAAGCCTCGTTGCCCAAGAGCCAGTAGAAGAGGGCAGCATCTTTAAGCGTCTGCTTGATTGGGTTAAGAAGCTATTTGCTTCGTTGTTCTAACCTGTTCATCATAGAGATGATTTAAAGGCGACCTTCGGGTCGCCTTTTTGCTTTAAAATGACAGGTTGTCGCGATGGGTTATTTGAACCTAACTACTGAGGCTTCTTCCCTCGAGGTTTGCCGCGAAATTGTTTAATACTGGTTTTCTTGTTGGTACGTCTGTTAGCTTGCTTGTCTCTCGGGGCACGCTTACTGTTGCCACTTGACGGCTTGTCTGTCACAGGGAAGCCTTCAAGTTCAGCAAGGGGCAGCTCTCGCCCAGTATGAGTTCGTATCGCCTCCAAATAGGCGGTTTCACCATGACAAACCAGCGAGATAGCGGAGCCATTCTGCCCAGCTCTGGCTGTTCGTCCGACGCGGTGGGTGTAGGTTTTTGGATCGCTTGGCAAATCAAAGTTAATCACTAGAGGCAAACTTTCGATATGAATGCCACGCGCAAGTAGATCTGTAGAGATGAGTGCTTGTATCTCACCACTTTTAAACTTGGTCAGCGTATTTTCACGTTCAGATTGATCTTTATTGCCATGCAATGCAGCAGAGGGGATACCCGCTTTGTTGAGTTTTTTGCAAATGGCATCTGCGTTGTCTTTGGCACCTACAAAAACAAGGGTTTGTTTACTCTTATGTAATTGTAGCTGCGCGATCAACACATTCGCTTTGCTGCCCTTGTTGACTAGGTAAAGGGATTCATTAATTCGCTCACTCACGTCATCTTCGATAGCTTGTGCTTGAATACGCTGTGGCTCAAACAAGAAGTGCTGCGCCTTCTGTTCGAGTTCTTGCGAGAACGTAGCAGAGAACATCATCACTTGTCGTTTGCTAGGCAGTAGAGTGAGGAGTTTACTGACATCAGGCCAGAACCCCATATCCAACATTCTATCGGCTTCATCGAGAACAACACTCTGTAATGTCTCAAACGCTATATCGTGTGCCGTCATAAGCTCAAGCAGACGACCTGGAGTCGCTACAACAATATTGGGCTTGCTGCGCAATTGTTCTAGTTGCTCGTCGATATCACAGCCGCCAGTCAACGTTAGGCATGTAGTACCGGCTTCATTTTCGATGGCTGCGTCACTTGCTATCGCGTTAATTGAGTGAGTAATTTGCCCAGCGAGCTCTCGCGTAGGCGTAAGCACAATTGATGAAGTCAGCTCCGGCTGATTGAGCGCTTTTTCAATCAGTGGCAAACCAAACGCCAGAGTCTTACCACTGCCGGTCTGAGCCAATGCGAAAATATCTTGATTGCCAAGTGCAGCAGGGACACTTAGAGTTTGAATTTCTGTCGGGACAGAGAAGCGGCGTTGCAGTGCAGCAGTCAGTTCAGGGCGTAACCCAAGGCTTGAAAATGGCATAGTAATCTTCAGCGTTTGTGATAGTGCCGCGCACCTTAACACAGGTCATTTACCCGCTCTATAGAAAAACAATGTGTGCTAGAATCCCGGCATCACACTTAAACGCACATTCCACCGGTTATGCTAGAAAAAGAGAATCTAATTAAGCTTGCACGCATGCAGATGCCCTATGGTAAATTCGCCGGACGTGTCTTGATCGACCTCCCTGAGGAGTATTTGTTGTGGTTTGATAAGAAGGGTTGGCCCAACGGGGAGTTAGGGGATTTACTAAAACTGTGTTTAGCTTTGAAAATTGAAGGGTTAGATAGCGTGGTTAAGCCATTAAAGCGCATGTGAATGCATGAATATCAGCGACTGTCACTATTTCTTCATCGCTTTTCAAGCGTGAGTGGCGTCACTTCGGTTGTTATTTTTGTGATATCAGTTAGAATTCTTCCCTTACTTGTAAACCATCATCGGTAATTGATGGTTGCATCGCAGAGAGATATCTCTCCCTATTTTTATATCGATGAATGCACGTGTTGCTTGGTATGCAACACCACTGTAAAGGATTTTTCATGCCTATTATTACTCTTCCTGACGGTAGTCAACGTCAATTCGATAACCCTGTTACAACTCTAGAAGTCGCTGCTGATATTGGCCCTGGTCTTGCGAAAGCAACCATTGCTGGTCGTGTTGATGGTGAGCGCGTTGACGCTTGCGATCTGATCGAAAACGATGCATCGCTTGAAATCATCACCAACAAAGATGATGTCGACGGTCTAGAAATTGTTCGTCACTCTTGTGCTCACTTGCTTGGTCATGCGATTAAGCAGCTATTCCCTGAAGCTAAGATGGCTATCGGGCCTACGATCGACAACGGTTTTTACTACGATATCGATCTAGAGCACTCTCTCACGCAAGAAGATCTAGAGAAGATCGAAAAGCGCATGAAAGAGCTAGCGAAAACCAAGTACCAAGTTATCAAGAAGAAAGTAAGTTGGCAGGAAGCACGTGATGCATTTGAAGCACGCGGTGAAACTTACAAGATGGAAATCTTGGATGAGAACGTTGCTCGTGACGATCGTCCAGGTCTTTACCATCACGAAGAATACATTGATATGTGTCGTGGCCCTCACGTACCGAACATGAGCTTCTGTCAGCACTTTACGCTGCTAAACGTTGCTGGTGCATACTGGCGCGGCAACAGTGATAACAAGATGCTTCAGCGTATCTACGGCACAGCGTTCCACGATAAGAAAGCACTTAAGGCACACCTTGTGCGTCTTGAAGAAGCGGCGAAGCGTGACCACCGTAAAATCGGTAAACAGCTAGACCTATTCCATATGCAGCAAGAAGCACCAGGTATGGTGTTCTGGCACCACAATGGTTGGTCTATCTTCCGTGACCTTGAAGTATTCGTGCGTGAAAAGCTAACTGAATACGACTACCAAGAAGTAAAAGGCCCATTAATGATGGACCGCGTTCTTTGGGAACGCTCTGGTCACTGGGATAAGTATGCAGATGCGATGTTCACGACATCTTCTGAGAACCGTGAATACGCAATCAAGCCAATGAACTGTCCGGGTCACGTTCAAATCTTTAACCAAGGTTTGAAATCTTACCGTGATCTGCCATTGCGTATGGCTGAGTTTGGTTCATGTCACCGTAACGAGCCATCAGGTGCGCTACACGGTATCATGCGTGTACGTGGCTTCACTCAAGATGATGCACACATCTTCTGTACAGAGAGTCAAATCCAAGAGGAAGTGACTGGCTGTATCAAGATGGTTTACGATACTTACCAAACATTTGGTTTCGACAACATTGTTGTGAAACTGTCTACTCGCCCTGAAAAGCGTGTAGGTTCTGATGAGATCTGGGATCAATCAGAAGAAGCATTGAAACTGTCACTAGAGTCAATGGATATTCCTTACGAAATCCAAGAAGGCGAAGGTGCGTTCTATGGCCCTAAGATTGAGTTCACTCTTTACGATTGTCTCGATCGTGCATGGCAATGTGGTACAGTTCAGCTAGACTTCAACTTACCAGGTCGTCTTGGTGCGACTTACGTGGATGAAAACAACGAGCGTCAAGTGCCGGTAATGATTCACCGTGCAATTCTTGGTTCGCTTGAGCGTTTCATCGGTATTCTTATTGAAGAATACTACGGCTTCTTCCCGACATGGCTTTCTCCTGAGCAAGCAGTGATCATGAATATCACTGATAAACAGTCTGATTATGTTCAAGAAGTTGCACAAAAACTACAAAAATGTGGAATTAGAGCAAAAGCGGACTTGAGAAATGAGAAGATTGGCTTTAAAATCCGCGAACACACTTTGAAGCGTGTCCCGTACATGTTGGTTTGTGGTGACCAAGAAATGGAAGCCGGCGAAATCGCAGTACGTACACGTAAAGGTAAAGACCTCGGTAAATTTAAAGTGGATGACTTTATTGAATACATCCGCACCGACGTTTCTACCCGTAGGCTCAATCTGGAGGAATAAGCTATTAAAGGCGGAAGACGTGGCCAACAACCGGCCAAACAAAACCAGCACCGTATGAACGGTGAAATTCGTGGCGTTCGTGAAGTTCGCTTAACAGGCGCTGACGGTGAACCTGTAGGTATCGTATCGATCCAAGAGGCACTTGCTGCTGCTGATGAAGCTGGTATGGATCTCGTAGAGATCAGCCCTAACGCCGAGCCACCTGTTTGTCGTGTGATGGACTATGGTAAGTTCCTCTTCGAGAAGAGCAAAGCTGCTAAAGAGCAGAAGAAGAAGCAAAAGCAGATCCAGATTAAGGAAGTAAAATTCCGTCCTGGAACTGACATTGGAGACTATCAGGTAAAACTACGCAACCTGACGCGTTTCCTTGAAGACGGCAACAAAGTGAAGGTAACAATTCGCTTCCGTGGCCGCGAAATGGCTCACCAAGAGATCGGTGTTGACGTTCTAAATCGTTTGAAAGAGGACACAGTAGATTTAGCTGTTGTTGAATCTTTCCCAACGAGAATTGAAGGTCGTCAGATGATCATGGTGCTGGCCCCTAAAAAGAAGTAATTAACGGCTTTACAAGTAATTGAACCTTGCTGCGCTCCTTTTTAAAGAAGGGTAAAGCGGCAGGGTTTTATTCGCCCTAATTACTATTGTTAATCAACTCAACAATGCGGAGTTATTCATCA
This sequence comes from Vibrio agarivorans, assembly GCF_030409635.1. Taxonomy (NCBI): domain Bacteria; kingdom Pseudomonadati; phylum Pseudomonadota; class Gammaproteobacteria; order Vibrionales; family Vibrionaceae; genus Vibrio; species Vibrio agarivorans. Next base: position 355,858 of record NZ_JAUFQF010000002.1, read on the forward strand.
TGCCTAAGATGAAAACCAACAAAGGTGCTGCTAAGCGTTTTAAGAAAACTGCTGGTGGTATTAAGTACAAGCACGCTACAAAACGTCACATTCTGACTAAGCGTACTACTAAGAACAAGCGTCAACTACGTCCAAACGCAATCCTTCCTAAGTGTGAAGTGGCTGCAGTTGTTCGTATGATGCCATACGCTTAATTCTTTTTAGTTTATCAATCGTTTAGTTTAGGAGAGACATAATGCCTCGCGTAAAACGTGGTGTACAAGCTCGTGCACGTCATAAGAAAGTTCTAAAACAAGCTAAAGGTTACTACGGTGCACGTTCACGTGTTTACCGCGTAGCTTTCCAAGCAGTTACTAAAGCTGGTCAATACGCTTACCGTGACCGTCGCAACAAGAAACGTCAATTCCGTCAACTGTGGATTGCACGTATCAACGCTGCTTCTCGTCAAAATGGTCTATCTTACAGCCGTTTCATCAACGGTCTTAAGAAAGCATCTATCGAGATCGATCGTAAGATTCTTGCTGACATCGCGGTATTCGACAAAGCAGCATTTGCTGTTCTAGTTGAAAAAGCGAAAGCTGCTCTTTAATTAGAGTCAGTTATTCAGGTTTAAGAAGAAGGAGGGCTTAGGCTCTCCTTTTTTATTGCCCCTCATTCTCCCAAGCTCTTCTCTGGCCTTCTCAGCCTGTTTTGCTATCGACATGTTATTTTTGTGATGGTGATACTTATTACGTAGTTTTATCTTTCCACTTCAAAGATCCTTTTATCCAGATATAAATAATTCAATAAGTTATCTTTTTGCTAGCAACAAGCTTACGTAGTTCTACTTAATACCTAAGTCTAATCACACACAGCTCGCCCCCCTATTCTGCGTGTTCACGCCTATTTCATATTTCCTAAATGTTACGCATCTTTATAGGGACGAAATCGCACTCGATGGTTTTGGTGCGTTTGCAATGGAAGAACAAAAAGGACGAGAACATGAGTTTTATCCATCAATCAGTAAAACGAGCAGTCACAGGTGTAGTGGTTGCTGCCGTGTGTACTCTAGGCTCAGTGTCGGCAGTGGCGGCAGACAAAGTTTATCGCTTGAAGCTCGCAGAAACATGGGGCCCGAACTTCCCTGTCTTTGGTGATACCACAAAAAATATGGCGAAAATGGCAGAAGAGATGTCGGGTGGACGCCTGCAAATCCGTATTGATTCATCCAACAAACACAAAGCGCCGTTTGGTGTGTTTGATATGGTGAAGTCTGGTCAATACGATATGGGGCACTCTGCGTCGTATTACTGGAAAGGCAAAGTCCCAAATACACTTTATTTCACCTCGATGCCTTTTGGCATGCTTCCAGTCGAGCAGTACGCTTGGTTTTACTACGGTGGCGGTATGGAGTTGATGGAACAAGTTTATTCTCCACATAATCTGCTCTCTTTCCCAGGTGGTAATACGGATGTGCAGATGGGTGGCTGGTTTCAAAAAGAGATTAACTCGGTCGAAGACCTTCAAGGCCTGAAAATGCGTATCCCCGGTTTCGCCGGCGAAGTGCTTGCAGAGCTGGGCGCAAAACCGACAAATATCGCCCCGGGTGAGTTATATACTTCGCTTGAGCGCCGCACGATTGATGCGCTTGAGTGGGTAGGACCATCTTTAGATCTTCGTATGGGCTTTCACAAAATTGCCCCTTATTACTACACCGGTTGGCATGAGCCAGCAACAGAGCTTCAGTTCCTCGTTAACAAGCGTACCTGGGAAAAGCTGCCTGATGACTTGAAGGCTATTTTGCAAGTAGCGATGAAAACCGCGGCATACGATATGTACACTCAATCCAAGCATGAAAGTGGTAAGAACTGGGCAACGATTAAAACTGAATACCCAAATGTTCAGGTGAAAGACTTCCCACCAGAGGTCATGGCAGCGCTGCGTGAAGCCAATGATCGCTTGCTTAAAGAGCATGCTGAAAAAGATGCGCTCACGAAAGAGATTCAAGACTCACAAGCTGCGTATCTTGAACAAGTGCGTCCTTGGTCTAACATTTCGCATCGCGCTTATCTCAACGGACAAGCAGAAGCAGAAAAATAAAATAGCCAACTTGCCAATCAGCGGCGTTTGCCGCTGAGAAGCCCAAGAAACCTAATTTTTATTAATACTCTACTAAAAAGCGCCACCAATAGTCTTGCGTGGCGCGATTCAAAATTCCATGGAGCCTGGAATGAGAAGTCTTATCTATATAGAAAGAGCCTTTAATCGCTTTGGCGATGTTCTAGGTTGGCTCGCCAGTATTCTGTTTATCATCCTTTTGGCAAACGTGACCTATGACGTGGTGATGAGGTATGTGTTTAACGATGTCTCTATCGCGTTTCAGGAGATGGAGTGGCACTTATTCTCGTCTGTGTTTTTGCTCGGTGTGCCTTTTGCAATCAAGGCGGGTGGACACGTTAGGGTCGACATATTCTATGAGCGCCTCTCTCACAAAGCACAAGCCGTGATCGATATTCTGGGTACATTGGTCTTCTTATTTCCTTTTTGCCTTCTTGTTGCTTGGTATGGCGTCGATTTTGCCAAGGAAAGTTATGCCTTAGGCGAAACCTCGGGCGATCCCGGCGGCTTACCTTATCGCTGGATCATCAAAGCTATGATCCCTTTGTCCTTCCTGTTTATGGCCATCAGTGGAGTAGGGCTGGTCATTCACTCTCTTAATAAAATTGTTAACCCTCATTTAATTTACAACAGCACACATTCTGGTAAGCAGTAAGGACACACGAGATGATAGGTATAGTAATGTTTTTCGTGGCGTTGTTTGCGCTGCTTCTCGGGTTCCCCGTCGCTTTCACTTTTGGCGGTATTGCGCTGATTTTTGGCGTTTGGGCGGAAGGGATGGAGATGTTTGCTTTCATGCCTTACCGCATTCAATCCATCATGGAAAATACCGTGCTTATGGCGGTGCCGCTGTTTGTGTTTATGGGATTGGTCTTGCAGAAAACCAAGCTCGCCGAGCAGCTGCTTGAATCAATGGGACGTTTATTCGGCGGTGTACGCGGTGGTATCGCCGTTTCAACAGTCTTAGTGGGTGCGCTATTGGCTGCATCGACAGGGGTAGTTGGGGCATCAGTGGTAGCGATGGGCTTGATATCATTGCCTGTGATGCTGAAATACAACTACGACAAAGGGCTCGCCTGCGGCACAATTTGCGCGTCAGGTACACTTGGGCAAATCATTCCACCTTCGATTGTTCTCATTTTGCTCGGCGATGTACTGGGTGTGCCGGTCGGTGACTTGTTCCAAGCAGCCGTGTGGCCTGGGCTTGCTCTAGTGGCTGCGTATGTCATTTACATTCTGATTTATGCAAAGTTGCATCCCGAGTCAGCACAAGCTATCGAGCGTGAAGACACAATAAGTCGTAAACAAGAGGTGTTTAACGCCCTGAAAGCGGTCGTACCACCATTGGTGCTTATTGTTTTGGTCTTGGGCTCTATCTTTGCGGGTATTGCGACGCCAACCGAGTCAGCCGCTCTTGGTGGCGCTGGCGCGCTGATACTCGCTCTGCTTTATCGTCAATTTAGTTGGCGAATGGTGTATGAGGCTGCCAAAGAGACCGTGAAAGTGACTGCGATGGTGTTTGCAATTTTGCTCGGTGCAACTGCCTTTTCGATGGCGTTTACTTATACGGGAGGTGACTACTTAGTCGAAGAATGGATGTTACAGCTACCAGGAGAAAAGTGGGGCTTCTTAATCATCACAATGTTGGTGATTCTCATACTGGGCTTTTTCATCGACTTCGTTGAGATCTGTTTCATCATCGTACCGATTATCTCACCCGTCGCAGAGCTACTTGGGTTGAACATGACCTGGTTTGCCATACTGATTGCGATGAACCTGCAAACCTCATTCCTAACACCGCCATTTGGATTTAGTTTGTTCTACCTAAAAGGTGTTGCCCCCAATAGTGTCACAACACAAGACATCTATCGAGGTGTGTTACCGTTTATATTAATTCAGATAGTCGTGTTGGCATCACTGCTTGTTTTTCCTGAGATGTATGGCATGGGTGAGTAGTAGCGAACCATTGGCATGGAATATAGAAATTAAACGTAGAGCGTATTCAGTGGACTGAATGTGCTGAAGAGACAATCAATTGTTCAAAGTATGACCTTCGTAACCTCATGATTTTAAAATCGTTGCTACGTTTAAACTGCCCTTATCATTAGGGCAGTTTTAGTTTGAGGAATCCGCATGCCGTTAAAAGTGAAACTGATATTCCTAACGTTGTTACCTCTTGTCTTAGTGACATTGAGCGTCAGTTGGATCTCTATTCACCAAGCCAAAAGTTTAGGCCAAAAAGAGGTCGAAATTTTTCGCGATAGCCTCATCAAATCTCGGGAAAGTGCGTTAAAAGACAGTGTCGATTTAGCCTTCGATGCGATTCGACATGTCTATATGGATGAAGACCTCAATGAAGCCGAAGCGAAAGATGAAGTACGCACCATATTAACCAAACTGCGTTATGGCTCTGATGGCTATTTTTTTGCTTATGATGAGAACGGCGTCAATCTGGTGCATCCCATCATGCCGGAACTCGTCGGACAAAACTTACTTGACCTGAAAGATAGTAATGGTGACTACCTGATTGAAACCTTATTGTTTCAAGCCAAAGCTGGAGGCGGGTTTCATCAATATCTATGGCAAAAGCCATCGAGTGGCGAGATTGTCCCTAAGTTGAGCTATGCCGCTTGGCTGGACAAGTGGGGCTGGATGATAGGGACTGGCCTCTACATCGAAGATATCAGTCAAGAAGTCGACAATATGCACGCCGCGATCAATCGTAATATCGAAACCACCTTTTTTTCAGTGATGGTGATTTTGATCGTCACAGTCGCCGTGATCATCGTCTTAACGTTGGCGATTAATTTACACGAGCATCGATTAGCCGATAAAAACTTAAAAGAGCTTGCACATAAAACCGTGATGTTCCAAGAGGACGAGAAGAAACACCTCGCTAGAGAGTTACATGATGGGATCAATCAATTGTTGGTCTCGAGTAAATGCCACTTAGAGTTACTGAAAGACAGAGTGGAAGATGAGAGATTGCGTGCTCATCTCGATAAATCACAACACTCACTATTAATGGCGATTAATGAGGTGAGACACATTTCCCACCAACTGCGACCAAGTGCCCTTGATGATATTGGCCTAGAGGCGGCATTAACCACATTGCTTCAGGATTTTAAATCACATTCTGGAATGGAGATTGATGTCCATTTCGATACGCAGTCGCTCAAGCTCCCCTCTGATATTAGTACCACTCTCTATCGTGTTGTGCAGGAGTCTTTAAACAATGTTGAAAAGCACTCTGGTGCAGAGAAGGTCACTGTGCTGCTTCAAACCGTCGGCCGTCATCTACAATTGATGGTAAGAGATGATGGTGTCGGCTTTCATACCAAGACAGCCTTATCACGTGGTGGTATTGGACTGCGGAATATGCGCGAGCGGGTTGAGTTTATTGGGGGCGAGTTTGAGCTCATGAGTGAAGTGGGCTTAGGAACAGAAATAGCCGTGTTAATTAGTGTGGATGAATAGACAATGAGCGAAAAGATATCCGTAATCATGGTGGATGATCATCAAGTGGTGCTTGACGGCTTTATGGCGCGACTGGTTCAAGAGCCAGAGATTGAGGTCGTTGGTACGGCGAGTAATGGCTTAGAGGCGGTTGAAATTGTGGGACAGTTGTTGCCTGATGTGGTGCTGATGGATGTCAGTATGCCGATCATGAATGGCATCGATGCAACACGGCTGATATGTGAAGAGTACCCACAAGTGAAAGTGCTGATGCTTACCATGCATGATAACCGCGAATACATAATGAAAGTGATGCAAGCTGGGGCTGTGGGCTATATGCTCAAAGAAATTTGTGCCAACAAAATGGTGCAAGCAATCAAGACCGTGAACCAAGGTTCAACCTATTTCTGTGAATCAGTGACGCAAACCTTGTTCACACAAGAAGTCGTACCCTCAGAGCAAAAGCCCAACCCGCTTAGCCGCAGGGAGGAGTCCGTACTGAAATTGGTTGCCGAGGGACACAGTAGTAAGAAGGTTGCCGCTCTGCTAGGTATCAGTTACCGCACGGTCGAAACGCACCGACAAAACATTAAGCATAAGTTAGATTTACACTCAACGGCCGAGTTGGCGAAATACGCTATCGACAAGGGGATTATCCACTAGTGATGTGAGTATCTCGTGCTCGATATTGCGTCAGTCCAGCAATGGGATATTATTGCGTATGAGGCCTCGTCTCACGTTGTTACAAAGCTTGCCAAAGCGGCGAATTTCATCAAATTGTGGCGTAATACCACGTTGCAGCGCACTCTCCCAATAAGATACTTCAGATTCCACTAACTCCATGAGTTTTTTCGGGCATCCAATACACGAATTATCAGGGCTACAGACAAAGGTATCTTCATCATAGAGTGGCAATGTCGTTTTCACCTGCTCGATGATTTGCAGCATCGCAGTGGTACGGTCGGGCTTGAGTGTCATTTGTGTGTGGAGTGCATGATTGAAAATAGTACTTTAGGGGCAATTAGGATAAGAGAAAATGCCCATAAAGGGTAGATAAGCTATCGTAAAAGTGAGCTGCTCAAATTTATTGGAGTCGTATGAACAGTATCGAGGTCGTTTCAACTACACAGCTTCAAAAGAAAAAACCTGAGTTTGGTTACGTCCGCCATCTTTCGAGCGATAAAGAGCCTCATCGGTACTGTTGAGCCAATCAATATGGGTTTTAAATTCAGTATGATATTGGCAAACCCCTAAGCTTATTGTGAAGCGAATCTTCTGTCCTTCATGCTCAACACTGGCATTTTCAATGTTCTCCCTCAACCGCTCTGCAAACAGTTCCGCTTGCTCTGCGCAGGTATCGGGTAATAACACAGTAAATTCTTCACCCCCATAACGACCACAGACATCACTTTTTCGTACCGACTTTTTCAGCGTTCTGGCTGTGGCACGGATGACTTCATCACCGACATGGTGGCCGAAGGTGTCATTAATTTTTTTAAAATGGTCAATATCAAACATGACCAATGAGCAAGGCTGCATTGCACACAACATGCGTTCAAACTCTTTTTGTAGTGACTGTTCCCATGAGACACGATTGAAGAGATTGGTTAATCCATCTTTGCGACTGAGCTCAGACAATTGCTTGTTGGTCGTATTGAGATAAATCTTATGATGTGCCGTCTCTGAGACATCATTAATTTGGATGGCGATATGACTGACACCACCACATAAAGATTTTAGGGGAGTAAATACGACATCTTGGTACATGAATTGATTGCCATGAGACACAGGAGAGAAGTTCTTAAATGCAAAGAGGTAAGGGCGGTTCTCCCAGCTAGAAAAGCAACGCGTCTCTAGCATAGTCGCGTTGGCTATTTTTGCTTCTAGCCAAACTCTGGGCAGCTCAGGGCAGCTATCAAATAGGTTGTGGCCAAGGATGCTCTGTGAAGGAATCCCGCTATAGGACTGCATGAAATGATTCCAAACCACGACATTATTATCGAGGTCGAGCACCACAAGACCTGCGTCCATAGTGTCGAGAATTTGAGTCATCCAGTGAAACTCTTTTATATCTAACGTTATTCCAGACACTATATATTCTCCATAACACCGAGGATGACTTCTACCGAAGGTTTGTCGACAAGAAACAAAACCTCACATTCAAAATCAAGGGCTTCCGCTAAGCATGTGTATTCAATAGCAAAGAGCTGCTCATTGTCCTTAGACTGGATCTGCTGCAAGGCTGAGCTGGATAAAATCGCAGGCTGACGTAACGAGAAGGTTTTGTCGAGCATCGTGCCTAATGAAAGCAAGAACGAGGACACAAGTAGATTGGCGATATTTTGATAAATCTCAGCTGTTTGCGTGAATTCTGGGCGGTATCCCAGTTTGTTTCCAATATCCAATATGTGTTTACCACGCAAGCAAACAAACGCTTCACCATGTATTTCCCCGCCGACGAAGCGCTGTGTCACGGCGGTCGAGTTGGGTTGATTGAGCACGTCCATCATGGTCATGGCAAGTTCTGAGTAGGTCAGATAGCCAACATGAGGAATGGGGAGCTCAATAAAATGGTCGAGATGATTTGCCATGATTGCCGCACCTTTTCCAAGGGCGATATTGGCGACTTCTTTGAATTTTTGCGCTGGGCTGTGTTGAGAATCGGCTTTAGGCCATTGCTGGTTAAATGTCAGCCCCAACTCTTGAAAAACTGGCTCGATCTCAGCTTGATAAAAGGGCTTGGAGATAAAGTGCTTGGCTCCCAACTGACGACAACGCGTTTTTGCTTGTTCTTGCACGTCAGCAGAAAAAACAATGATGTCGGTAGGGTATGGGTTCACGGGCAACGCTTCTAGTAAGGCAAAGCCATCCATGACGGGCATGGTGAGGTCTAGGAATAAGGCATCAATATTGTGGCATTGCATAATCTGCAAAGCTTGATGCCCATCCTCTGCTTCAAACAAAGAGAGCGTCGGCTGATCACCTATCGAACGTACAATAGATTTTCTTGCTACAGCAGAGTCATCACAAACAAGAATATTCATAGCCAACTTGGAACCAAAGTCAAAGAAATGATCTTAAAGTGCTTTCGGCTTGTGTTCTAGTGACGGGTTACAAAAAGTGCCATTCAGTTGTCGATTTAATTCACATTTCAACCAAAAAATTGTAAGTGTTTAACATTATTGATGAATCTGTCAGTGTGCAATTTTAAGTATCATAAAAAATAGGTCGTTTAGTTCAGTCTTTTGTCTCATAAATGACACGTGTCGAAAGCTGGGATACAGGAATTTTATGAAGTCTCGCCGGTTTTTAGTTTAAATTCCATGAGTTGCATATTTATTCGATGGATATTGGAGATAAGTGTCCTAACTTACTGTTAGATATCAAGATGAATTGATTGTATAGAAACTTCCGCTAAAGGTGCTTGATGAGAAGATATCTGGGTAACATCAATAAGACATCGCTACTTGGAAGGATGCATAAAGTATTCGTTCCGGTCGCCGCCTTGTTTTATCTGTTTTTAGGTATCACTGCTTACGTGCTTTACTCAGAGCAGCTCACTACTTCGTTGGAAAATGAATGGGGAGAAAAAGCTACTTCCGCTTTGTCGCAACTGCCTATAGAGGTTATCCAAATTGATCGCCACATTGATTTAGCCTTAGAGCGAGAGCAATATCTCGCGTTTGCTAACTTAAATCGTGATAACCAAGGGACATTTCGGTCACTTTATCACTATCTCACACGATTGCTTGAGGTTTCATTGACCAACGTAAGCTCGGAGATGACCCTATTGTTCGTAGATCAGCAAGGTAACGTGATTGAGCACAACCAGAATATTCGTTCAAGTCTGGTGTCAGTATTGCTGGCAGAAGCAAAATTGACCTTAAACGAAACAGCAACGCGTTTTCACAAGATTGTTGTGGTTGATGAGCATCTACTTATCGTGACTGCCACCCATGTCTCTGATCGTTTTATCTTATTTATGATTCAGCCATTTTCAGCCTTTGATGAGTTATTGATTGATCTTCGAGAGGCATTTGGTGAACATTTTAGCTATCAGCTTGGCTTTAGTGACAACACTCTTATAAACACTAAGTTGGACAGCACATCAGCGTACCCTCTAGGGCCTCATATTCCCCACCCACATCCTGAATGGTTTGTCTCAGATTATTTTGAAGATAACACTGCTTACGAGCCCCTTCGATTAAGCTCTGGTGTTGGTCTGTCTTTGACAGACCCGCTACTGAACTTTTCTCTTGAGATAGATGAGGGTTATCTAGCAACTGTATTAGATCAACTGGCCGCGAAGATTGCTGCGGGAGCCTTTCTCGCTACCCTATTTAGCGTACTGTTTTTCCACATACTTGTTTCTCGATATGTGGTCACCCCATTAAACCGCTATTCTCGCCAAGTCGGTGATCAAACTCGTGTGGATGACCCTTCTAGTATTGAAATTGAAGAGCTAAGAGATGCCTATATTACGATGCGCAAAGATATGCGTACGCTACTGGAGGTTGATGACTTAACTGGGATAGGCAGCCGCAAGTTTTTCTTCAGCGAGCTAAAACGCTTGGTGGTGGATCAACAAGGCAGTGTGCCTGGCTATCTTGTGTATTTGGATATCGACCATTTTACGTGGATTAATGATCACCACGGGCATGACTGCGCTGATCGGTTTTTAATCGACTTCTCTGTCAAGGTGAGTGAACTGATTACGGGCTATATTGACAAGTCTGCACATGTTAGCTTTTCAAGGCTTGCGGTGGATCAGTTTGGCCTTTATATCAGTCAAACACGTGGCTTCTCGCAAAGCCTCCAGCTTATCCACGCGATTCAAGACATGTTTAATCCATCCTACCGCTTTGAAGGCCATGATTTGTCGGTATCGGTCAGTATTGGCGTCGTGGAGATTGACCATTACAGTCAGTCGTTAGGAATCGAGACGTTGCAAAGCCATGGTGAAAAAGCATTAGCCGCTGCCAAGGAGCGAGAAGGTAATCACTATCAATTTTATAATGTGGATATTGATCATCAAGTGAAAAAATGTGAGGCGATTGAACGTGAACTTATCTCTGCTTTGATTCACGATAGCTTCAAGTTGATGTTTATGCCGATTGTGGCAGCCAAGGGGCGACGTACACGCGGGTATGAGATTTTGTTGCGCTGTCCTTCTCTGGAGCAAATGAATTTTACGACGGAAGAGTATGTGACTCAGGCAGAAAAACTCGGCTTAATTGAAGAGATTGATTTATGGGTGCTGCGTAACAGCTTTTCTATTATCAGTAAGTTTCATGCGGCTTCTCATAAAGAGCTTATCTTCTCGATAAATATTTCAGCGTTAGAACTGGCGAATGAGCGCTTTTCGAGTCAAGTGGCGACTCTCCTCGAGCAGTATAATGTCGATACTTCATGTATCGAGTTAGAAGTGACTGAAACAGCTTTTGTCCCCAACGATCAAAAAGGGCTTGAGACGTTGAATGCGCTGAAAGATCTTGGCTTTCGTTTAGTGCTCGATGATTTCGGGGCGGGTTATACCTCTTTCCATCAGCTTGTGCATTATCCGTTTGATGTGTTGAAAATTGACAAAAGTTTTGTCGAAATTTTAAACGAGCAAACCCGTGACGAACAGTCGATGGTTGAAGTCATTTACTCATTGGCGAAAACCCATAACCTCAAATTGGTCGCAGAGGGTGTAGAGACGGAGTTTCAAGCTGACTATCTAACTGAGCTCGGTTGTGAGTGGTTGCAGGGCTATTACTTTTCAAAGCCCGTCTCTGAAGAGCTAATGCGCTTTGAGGTGCTAAGACGCCCTCACTTGGAATTGGTGGTGAAAGACGCGCTTTAGTTGATTCTCTTTTGGACTGCTCGATAAGTCATGTTAGGTTACCCGTAAGCGTGTTAATCATGGAAGAGTTATGAGCAGTATTTTAGAGTGTATCCGAACGGTGGGTCGCGGTGAGCGTGGTCGCAAACCACTCTCTTTTGAGCAAGCCTGTAAAGTGATGGATGAGTATCTTGATGGTCAGGTTGGCGATGATCAGATGGCTATGTTGATGATGCTGATTCGCGTGCAGAATGAAACCAGGCAAGAGATCGCAGGCTTTGTGAGTGCATTCCAGTCACGTATGCCAGAGATTGGCGCTGATATTGATTGGCCTTGCTATGCCGGAAAACGCCATGCCGCTGGGCCACCTTGGCAATTGCTAGCGGCAAAAATTCTGTCTGAAAATGGCTACAAAGTGCTGCTGCACGGCTACAAAGATCCCTCTATGGATCGCCTACATGTGGAAGACTACCTTACGCAAGTCGGTATTGAGGTGGCAAAAGATGCCAAGCAGGCGAAGTTCCTGTTGAAAAAGCAGGGCATAGCCTATCTTCCTCTGGCAAATTTTGCTTCTCAAGCGGAGACGATGATTGGTTGGAAGCAGCGTTATGGCCTACGAACACCGATTAATACAGTGGTGCGAGCGCTTAACCCGAGTAAGGCACGTCTGGGATTGCGTGGTAGTTTTCATCCGGGATTCCAACAGCTTCATGCAGAAGTGGAGCATGAAATAGGGCAGACGGAGCATGCGGTGATTTCATTTAAGGGGCAATCTGGTGAGTCAGAGTACAACCCGAAAGTGAGTCAAACAGTGTGGATGAGCTCTCCAGAGGGCGTAGAGTCATACTATTGGCAAGAGCGTCAATTGGATGAAATAGATTTGAGCTACCCGTGTCCACTTGGCACTTCTTCCGAGCAGCGTCACTTAATGGTGAACACAGTGATAGAAACCATGGCGGCAGTCCTCTTCACAGAATTGAGAGACCGAGATCGTGCCATTGCCATCGCCGATCGTTACTGGCATCAATTTATCGGTGTAGAAAAATCGTAATTCAGCAGAACGGTTCAAATACCAATACAAAAAAGGTCAGCATGTGCTGACCTTTTATTCAATGCTTTAAGCCTTCATGAAGGCTTAGCTTTTAATTACTTTTTACCTTGAACGACGGCTTTGTCTTCTTCCGTCAGTTCACGGATACGGCGGCTGATATCACGGCGTGCTTTAGAAATTTCTGCACTTTTGATGATGTGGTCATCAACGCGATCTTCGTAGTCAGCTTTCATGTTCTTGATGATAACAATGATTTCATCAGTAGACATGTCTGGACGGATGTAATCCATCAAGTTTTCTAGTAGGTCAACACGCTTGCGGTTGTCACGGATCTTCTTCTCGTTGTCTAGCAGCTCACGCTTCAGTTTGTTTTTACGACGTGCTTGGCTAACGATTTCAAAAACGCTACTCATAACTTTTCCCTAAAATTTCAATCTTTAAAAATGACGCTAGGCAATGTCTAGCGTCGACTTACCTGCCTTCGATTAAAGCACAGTTTTGTTTGTTTGCTCAAGGTGTTCTCAGTGCGTCTACTCACAGAGTTTGCATCACTGGTCATTGGTGGAGAGCTTGGGGTTTTATTTTATACATAAATGTATGGCTAGCTATTTTGACTTGAGATCAAACATAAGGTGGATAAAAAAGGTAATTGCGAGACAAAAGTTGACTTTTTATTCTGAATATATGACATTTCATGCTCTTTTGAACACTCTACCATAACGCACTTAATATACAGCTATGTCGCAAACACACACCGAGTCACAACCCGTGACCACTGAAAATAAAACCTGGCAAATGCCAGATACTCTTATTCTGATTTTTGTGGTTGGTATTCTTGCCAGCATTTTGACTTATTTTGTCCCTGCTGGACATTTTGATAGTCAGCAAGTCTCTTATATGGCTGAGGGTGTAGAAAAAACTCGCACCGTTATCGACCCAGCATCGTTTAGCTATGCGACCGATGAAAATGGTGATCTGCAATACAATAAAGTCGGTCTATTTGCCTCTGGCGGTGGTATCGGTCTTATGAACTTCCCATTTGAAGGCCTAGTGTCAGGCTCTAAGTGGGGCAGTGCCATCGGCGTGATTATGTTTATGCTGGTGATCGGCGGTGCGTTTGGTGTGGTAATGCGCACGGGGACGATTGATAACGGTATCTTGCGCCTTATCGATAAGACCAAAGGCAGCGAGTCGCTGTTTATTCCAGTGCTGTTCTTCCTGTTCTCTTTGGGGGGCGCAGTCTTCGGTATGGGCGAAGAAGCGGTGGCGTTTGCCATTATTATCGCACCACTGATGGTTCGCTTAGGGTATGACGGTATTACGACGGTAATGGTCACGTATGTGGCGACACAGATTGGCTTTGCGACCTCTTGGATGAACCCATTCTCAGTGGCAATCGCACAGGGTATCGCGGGTGTTCCTGTACTTTCTGGTATGCAAATGCGTATGGTGATGTGGGTGACCTTCACACTTATCGGTATCGCCTTCACTATGATGTATGCGTCGCGTATTAAATCGACTCCGTCGCTATCATACAGTTACGACAGTGATGCGCATTTCCGTAAACAAGATATTGGCAATCAAGAGTCTCGTTGGAACTTTGGTGACACGTTGGTTATCTTTACGGTGTTTGCTACAACAGTATGGGTAGTCTGGGGTGTTGTCGCGCACGCTTGGTATATCCCTGAAATTGCCTCTCAATTTTTTACCATGGGCTTTGTCGCGGGTATCATCGGTGTGGTTTTCCGTCTTAACGGTATGACGGTTAATGACATCGCTGCATCATTTAAAGAGGGTGCAAGTGTGATGCTAGCGCCAGCGCTACTTGTTGGTTGTGCAAAAGGTGTTTTGCTTATCCTTGGCGGAGGCTCAACCGACGAAGCAAGCGTACTTAACTCGATTTTGAACAGCGCTGGTGGTGTGATTAGTGGTCTACCTGAAGCCGGCGCAGCGTGGCTGATGTATGTATTCCAGTCAATCTTCAACTTCTTCGTGACATCGGGTTCAGGTCAGGCGGCATTGACCATGCCTCTGCTTGCTCCACTCGCTGACATTGCAGGTGTGACTCGTCAAGTTGCTGTACTCGCATTCCAGTTGGGTGATGGCTTTACCAATATTATTGTTCCAACATCGGCGTCACTCATGGCAACATTGGGTGTGTGTCGCATTGATTGGGGTAACTGGGCGAAGTTCTGCTGGCGTTTCATCTTGTTACTGTTCACGCTATCAAGCATCGTGGTAGTATCTGCGCATCTGTTAGGCTTCTCATAAGTCTTTCATCTAGCACTGTTTTTTAGGGCGAGTTATCTCGCCCTTTTTATTGGAGAAACAAAACTATGGCAACGGTTCGCTCAGGCGATATTGTTCAAGGAAAAGCGGTCATTGAACAACTTGATGTTCGTGACCTACAAGCGGGTACACATCCGTTCTGGTTTCAAGCGAGCTCTAATGCCATCGCACAACACTATTTGCTTCCTGTTACGGTATTCAAAGGCGAAGTAGAAGGCCCGCGCGTGATGATTACCGCAGGTGTTCACGGTGATGAACTTAATGGTGTATTGGCTTCTCATCAGCTGATTCGTGCACTCGAGAACGTCACGATCAAAGGCACGATTACGATTGTCTCAATGATTAATTTACCTGGCATGCTGCACCATAGCCGTGACTTTCACAGCTCTGATCCTGATGCGTCGCCAAGTAACCTAAATCGATTCTTCCCGGGAAATGCGACAGGTGATGCCGCGAATCGCCTGATTGATTCTGTTTGGAGCAAGCTACTTAAACCAAACGCCGATTGCGCGATTGATTTGCACACGCAAACCAGTGGCGCTGTGTATCCTCTGTATGTTTTTGCTGATTTTCGTTTGCCAGAAGCGTTACATATGGCGCGTTTGATGAATCCTGATTGCATTTTGGATGATCCGGGCGACGCTGGCGTTCTAGAAACCACGTGGAATCAAAGCTTAGTCCCAAGCATCACCGTTGAAGTCGGTATGGGCAAAGTGACGCAGCAGAGCTTGATTGACCGCTCAGTAGACGGTATGCAGAATATTTTGAAATACATCGGTGTTATCGATGGGCAGCCAAGTGCTCCAACGTTGGAGTGCAAAGAGGGCAAAACGATTACCAGTGTTCGCGCCAGACAAGGTGGTTTTGTTTTGCCGCAGGTTGAACTGCTTAGCGATGTGCAAGCAGGTGATGTGGTGGCGTTGCAGTATGATGCCTTTGGTCAGTTGATTGAGACCTATAGTGCTCCAAATGAAGGTAAGGTGTTGAGTTTTAATGTTGATTCAATGCGTGAGCCAGGTGCACTCGTTGTACGTTTGATCTCAGACTAGTCCGTCATGTTCAAAGCGCAATGCGCTTACTACTTTTGAAACGCAGGTCATGGCCTGCGTTTTTTAGTTTTTATGCTCAACATTTGCGCAACTATAATCTTGTAACGTTGTCGCCTAAGCGTTCTATAGCTATGATGTTGGCAACAATAAGAAAATACGCTATTCGCTTGGTTACCTAAAAAGCGATGGTTGCTATAAACAATGATATCTATAGACAATGATTTCCACTAAACAGCTGAATCATGAGATCGGTTATGTGGCTCAGCAAGTTGAGCCGACGCAGCCTACTGCTGATGCACAAAGTTCAAAGCTTCGTCAGTCTTATCAAGGTGCAAGAAAATGGATTGAAGCGACCGAGATAGAGTTGCAGCGTTCACGCATCATGATGGTTGATGAGAAGGGCAATATGCGCCCGTTAAATCTCTACCCAGAACATTAGAAAAGGATAACAACAATGACAATCATCCTCTCTCCTATTGAAGCACGAATCATCGGCTGCTTAATCGAAAAAGAAGTCACGACTCCTGATTATTATCCTCTCACTCTCAACAGTTTAACTTCTGCATGTAATCAAAAGAGCAACCGCGAGCCGGTGATGTCACTGAGCACAGATGAGGTAAAATCGGCCGTTGATGGATTGATTGCGAAAAGACTTGTGAGTGATGAAAGTGGCTTTAATAGCCGTGCAAACAAATACCAGCATCGTTTTTGTAACACAGAGTTTGGTGATTTCCACTTAACCAAACAAGAGAAGGGAATCGCTTGCTGTATGTTATTGCGCGGTGCTCAGACGCCGGGTGAGTTGCGCACTCGCACCAATCGCTTGTGTGAATTCTCTGACGTGAAAGAGGTCGAGCAGGTTTTAACGAAAATGGCTGAGCGTGAGACTGGAGGATTAGTGGTAAAACTACCTCGAGAAGCTGGCAAGCGTGAGTCTCGCTATCAACATCTTTTCTGTGGTGAAGTAGACCTTGCTGAGCTGGAAATCGCTGCCGCTTCTGCCACGAGCAGCAAAGATGCTCGCATTGCTGAGCTTGAACAAGAGGTCGCAGAGCTTAAAGCGCACATAGCACAGCTGGAAGCGCAACTTGGCTAACCTCTCTTTACAAGACCAAGGGCAGCCCCCTTGGTTTGTTTATCTTATTCGCACTAAAGCGAACACGCTCTACTGCGGGGTTACGACGGATACTCAAAGGCGTTTTGAGCAGCACTGCAGCGGCAAAGGGGCGAAAGCTCTACGAGGTAAAGGGCCTCTTGATTTGGTCTGGTCTGCGCCAGCGGGTCACTCAAGAAGTGAAGCGCAGCAATGGGAACATAAAGTCAAGAAGCTGACTAAACTTCGTAAAGAGATGTTAATCAAAGGTGAGTGCTCACTGACTCACCTTACATGATTTGATGTGGAACAACATACCGTCGTGAAGATGGTTTCGCTCAAATGGAAACATAGTCAATCAGAAGACATTATAAAATGAATAAGATCTTATCTTCAGTCGCCTTATCTGTCTTGGCCTTTAGCGCGAATGCCGACCATCACTCATTGCAAGTGCTTCGAGAATATTGGAAGTACGATGAGTTTTTGGCTGCATTTCCTCAACAGCATGCGTTAACCGAGAAGCTCAGCAAGACTGTACAAACAGACGCTATTCCGCTGCGTACTGAGCAGAA
Organism: Vibrio agarivorans; assembly: GCF_030409635.1. Taxonomy (NCBI): domain Bacteria; kingdom Pseudomonadati; phylum Pseudomonadota; class Gammaproteobacteria; order Vibrionales; family Vibrionaceae; genus Vibrio; species Vibrio agarivorans. The sequence goes on from NZ_JAUFQF010000002.1 coordinate 373,289, forward strand.
AAAACCGGTGACGATTTCTGTGGTTTATCCTGGTCAACAGGTATCAGATTACTGGGTAAGAAATATCAGTGCCTTTGAACAGCGTCTTGATGAGCTGAATATTGATTATCAAATTAATCAGGTATTTACTCGCCCTAACGTCGATTTGCGTCAGCAAAGCGTTTCCTTGATGGAAGCGCTCAAAAGTAAATCAGATTACCTAGTATTTACACTCGACACCACGCGTCATCGCAAGTTTATTGAGCATGTGTTGAGCACAGGCGAAACCAAGGTCATTCTACAAAATATCACCACACCTTTAAGAGATTGGGAACAACATCAACCGTTTATGTATGTTGGCTTTGACCATATCCAAGGTACGCAGTTGCTGATTGACCACTACAAGACACGCTTCCCCAAAGGGTCTTTTGATTACTCAGTGATTTACTTTTCTGAGGGTTATATCAGTGAGGCGCGTGGGACCACCTTTATCGATCAGATGTCTCGCGGTGGAGATTATAACTTGAGCTCTTCTTATTATACCGATGCAAGTCGTGAGTCCGGCTATCATGCTACCCTCAATATTCTCAAGCAAAATGAAGATATTGATTTTATCTATGCCTGCTCTACAGATGTGGCTCTAGGCGCCATTGACGCCTTAAAAGAGACGGGTAGAACCGATGTGTTTATCAATGGTTGGGGTGGCGGCACCGCAGAGTTAGAGGCGTTAGAAAAAAACGACCTTGATGTCACAGTGATGCGTATGAATGACGATACAGGCATCGCCATGGCGGAAGCAATTAAGTGGGATTTACAAGGTGAACCGGTACCAACGGTATATTCTGGTGGCTTTAAGCTCATCACCTCGGATGCCGATGTAAAACAGGTTCAGTCTCTTAAACAGAAAGCGTTTCGATACTCGAATCGCGATTAGGTCAGTTTAACATTCATGACTATGTTCACTCCCCGTAAGCCAAGACGGCCATTAACCACACTGATCACTCAATCGGTGTTCGTATTGATTGCCATATTCGCTTTGCTGGTGTTGTTTCAAAACTACTATGTTTCAACACAGATCATCAGTCGTGAAGCTGAGAGAGCAAGCACACAAACCTCAACACTAGTGCAGGGGATTTTCAACTTTCGCCTGGATGCACTAGAGATACAGCAAGACACCATTGGGCGTAGTGACTCTCTTGTTACCGCGGTTCGTGAGCAAAAGCGTTCTGATATCGACCGCCTGTTTGCGGGTCTAGATAATATAGATTCAAGTCTTGTGCCTGATATTCGTGTTATTACACGTTCTGATAGTCTGTATTGGAATGATGCCAATCACGGTTTTTATGGTATTTCTGAACGTTCACTGCAAAGCTTGACACAGAACCTTGCTCAAACCAAACACTGGTATCTAGCCCAAACTCCCTCGCAGTTAGGTACTCGTTATATCTTGATGCGCCGATCACCGATTGTTGATACACAAACCGGTGAAATCTTGGGTATGCTGAATATTGGTATTGTGCTGAACAACAACCTTTCATTGATGGTGAAGCTGCGAGACGGTAGTAACTCGCAAGACGTGATGTTAGCGGTGGGCTCGACGGTTATCGCCGCGAGTTTTAACAAAAAGCCAGAATATGGTCAGCTTGATATTTTATTGCGCCATGCCGATGAGCAAGAGAGCTTCTCTCTGAGTAACAATATCTCGGTGCGTAAGACGGATTTAGTGCTCAATGATACGCCAACCTTTTTAAGTATTTATACGATACGGACCTCTCCAACTGCCTCACTCTTAGTACGCAGTCATTTTATTGCTGTGGTCGCTCTGTTTTGTATCTTACTTGGTATTCTGTTTTGGGGACGCTATTGGCTCAAAAATAAGGTCGCGCGCGAGCTTGACCAGTTGATGAGCTACACCAGTGATATTGTCGAGCATCGAGCGGTAAAAAACTATAAGGGTTCGGCAATCATTGAGTTTGACCGCCTTGGTCATGTCATTGAAAACGCGTTTGTAAAACTGGGTGAGCAGGAAAAGCTGTTCGAAGACTTGTTTAATTTCTCACTCTCGCCAAGTATTGTCTGGAACGCTAACGGGCAAGTGGTGAGCATGAATCCTGTTGCCAAGCATCAGTTTGGTAGCTATGCCGAGTCGAGTTCTTCCTACGCTCAATTAATAGAGGCCCTGCTGCCGCATGTATTAAGAGCGGTTAAAGGTGAGCCGGTGATTGGGGTCAACACAGTTGTAGGCTCAGATACCTATCGCTGGAATATCTCCTCTATTTTTATCGAAAGTGGCCAACAGCAGATTATTGCGCAGGCGCAAGACATCTCCTCTTTGGTTGAGGCGGAGCGCCAAACACAACTGGCGAAAGAAGCTGCTGAAGAAACCGCGCGAGTCCGTGCTGATTTCTTGGCGAAGATGAGTCATGAATTACGCACGCCACTGAATGGGATTATTGGTGTATCACAGCTGTTGCAACATGGCTTAACACGCGAGCAGCACCAGAAGTATGTCGACATTTTATGTCAGAGTGGTGAGCATTTGCTCGCGGTACTTAACGATATCCTCGATTTCTCCAAAATTGAACAAGGGCAGTTTACCATTCAACCTGCACTGTTTAAGTTATTGGAGAGTTGCCGAGCGGTTGAGCAGATATATACGCCGCTGTGTGAAGAGAAAGGCATCGAACTGCGTGTACGTATGAATGCAGCGCCTGATTTGATGGTTGTGACAGACCAGGTGCGTTTGAACCAAATACTCTTTAATCTCGTCAGCAATGCAGTGAAGTTCACCGACACGGGTGGGGTTAGTGTTCTGGTTCAGGTATTAAGCTCAGACAAGATGACGGTAGAAGTGAAAGACTCCGGTATCGGCGTTGATGAGGCCGAAATTGGTCGGATTTTTGAGCCATTTGTTCAATTAGAGTCATCGATGACACGCCAACTAGGTGGCAGTGGATTAGGCTTAGCGATTGTGCGTAGTTTGGTTGACTTACTCGGTGGCACTATCCATGTTGTCAGCGAAAAAGGACAGGGTACGACCTTTAACTTATCTTTACCAATCAAAGTGCAAAGCCGTGATGAGAAGATTGCTGCACTTCCTCACCTGCAGCACTCACAGATCTTCTTTGAGGGTAAAGTCGATGTTTTATTGGTTGAAGATAACAATACCAACGCATTTATCGCACAAGCATTTTGCGAGAAGTTTGGTATGAAAGTCGATTGGGTCGCTGATGGTGTGAAGGCGATTGAAGCGATGAAAGTGAAAACCTACGATTTAGTGTTAATGGATAACCAGCTTCCTGAACTAAGCGGTATAGAAGCCACGCGTCATATTCGGCAAGAGTTGAAAATAGACACGCCGATATTTGCTTGTACGGCAGATGGGTTAGATGAAACACGCAATGCGTTTATGCTGGCAGGCGCGAACTATGTGTTGCTTAAACCGCTGAAAGAGCGCGCATTAATTGATGCATTGAAGTTCTTTAAGCAGAATTTTAGACCTAACGATTAGGGTCGGTACGGATTAAGGCAATATTGCTCTGAGCTGCCTCAAACCACGTAAGAACGAGGTAACTACAGTAGCTAATCAACTTATAGCAACACGTCACACTGAACTTGATTCAGTGTCTGCTTACAGCGCGATACGAGTTTAGGCGCACCTTTTGGCTAGATACTGAGTCAAGCTCAGCATGACGCTACTTTGGGCATTGTAAAGACCATTTAGACACAGAAGGTCATGCATATTGGCACTGAGTGTTCTGCTTAATCTTCTCCGATCGGTTTGGGCTCATTGGACGCAACTCGAGCAGAGAACTTACTGGCCAAGGATTGCATCTCCGGCATCATGCGATAGATCAGATGTAGCTGTTGCAATATCATTTTTACTGAGTTCTCATCTTCTTCGCGCCATTCTGAGAGGCGTTTTTCGATACCGCTGTCATAGTGCTCTTTGGTACTCACATCAGTTTCGTCATCCGATAGTTGCAGGTAAACACTTTCTAACTGTTGATGAATAAAGCGGTGCGCCTCAAGTATTAACTGATGAGTGGATTCGTCTTCGATTCGGTTACGATGAGCTCCCATGGCAGAAATATAGCTGAGTAAGGCGTGATTAAGGGTTAAGAAGCGAAAGCTCTCCTCAACGGCTCCTCGATAGCGGCCTGGCTCGACAAGCATGTTATTGATTGCGGCATTTAGAGCGGCATCGTGGTTGTGCGCTTGTCGACGTGCAACACGGTAGTTAAGGGTATCTTTTTTACCAATACGGTACTGACCAATCACTTGCGCGAGATAGCTGTTGTTACTCTTAAGAGCTTCTGCCATCACGCGATGTAAGCGTTTTGATTGCCAATCGGGCAAGATAAAGCTGACTGCACCAACGGCGAGTGCACACCCTATCAAGGTATCAGCCAAGCGTGGCAAGACGACTGCATAGCCTTCGCCTAATTGGTTAAAGCAGAAAAGCACCAACAAGGTAATAAAGCCAGTCGCGTAGCTGTAGTTGTTGATCCTAAAAGCAAAGAACAGCAAGCCACTGAGGACAATAAACACCAACTGGCTCTCTTGAGACGGGAACACCGTCAGCAGTGGAACGCCAATTAATAAACCAGCAATCGTACCAATGACGCGCGAGGTAAGCTTTTGTCGAGTAGCACTGTAGTTGGGTTGGCAGACAAACAAGGTGGTGAGCAAGATCCAATATCCGCGCTCAAGATTGAGAAACTGAATAACACCATAACCCAAGCTCAATGCCACAGACAGGCGAACGGCGTGACGGAACAAAATAGAATCTTTGTTAAAATTTGCCTTGATGCGTAGCCACATCGCTTTCAGCGTATGTGGATCAGTATCAGCAAGCTGATCATCTTCTTGCGCAACGTTGTCGCTTTGGTTGATGGAGCTAAAGAGCTTTTCAACCATCGCGAGATTGTTGAACAGATAACCAAGTTGAGCTAATGAGATTCGTGATGAACCGCCGGTGACATGCTCGATGTTGGTGTCACGTAAATACTGAATAGCGCTTTGCAGTTCATCCAACGCCATAATGGAGTCGCCAGAATGGTGATATTCCTGATTGAGTTGTATTGATTGAGCCAGCTCTCGACACGCTTTTGCTTGGGTTTCCAGCAGGTATTTGAAGCGAAACATGACATCAGAACGTTGAAATTCTTGCGCTAATTCTTGATAGCGATAGTGGCTTGAACTGACTCGCTCGTGAATATCTTGCGCTAAAAAGTAAATGGTTAAAAAACGCTGGTGACTACTGTGAATATGCCCCCTTTTGGAACGTGAGAGCAGGGTGTTTTTACACTGGTTTAACGCATCAACCGTCGCGGAGTTATATTTGGCTTCCGCTAAACGGTGAGGCTGTGGTGTCAAGTTGCTCACAGGGTGGAATAGCTGGCTTTTTGCATCAAGGTAATCGGCGAGACGAAAAAACACATGGGCACAGCTTTGTTGAATCGGCTGAGAGGGTGACATGCCTTGCCACAGCATCGACATAATGAAATACCATGCCGCGCCCGAGAGCAGCCAGGTCGGTTGAAACCAGAGGTTAGGGCTATCGTGCGCACCGAGCATGGTATAGATAGCGATTAAAATCGAACCAAAGGCAATGCTGGCATATCGAGGGCCAATGGCGCCAAGCATGATAAATCCAAAGCTTGATAGTGCGAGTCCTAACACAAAGAGCATTGGATAGGGAAACAGCAGTTCCACTGACAGTGAAGCGATAGCAAAGCAAAACAGGGTCAGTAAGATGGCTTTGAGCCTGCCAGTGAAGCTGTCATCACTTTCTGAAAGCGCAGCGGCGATCACCCCAAGAATCAGTGGAATAATCAGAGTTTTCAGATCGAAGTACCAACAGGGCAACACGACGCCCAGTAAGGTGAACAGTATCAAAATACTGTAGTTGAAGGTTTTATTGGCCCAGTGAAGCTGAAATTGCTGCGATAAAGAGCGGATAGTTACAGGCACAAGGCATCCATATTTATGCGTTAGGTTAGCGGTATTGTAACGACTCTCGCCAATAGACCTCAAGTGCTAGAGTGTGGTTATTGTAAAAGAGAAACAAAGAGATATGCCCTCTAGGGGTGTCAATCTTCACAACATTATCTAAGAGTTATGACATAGGACTGACTTTGATGTTTTGTTTGTGTAATTACTCCGTTATATACTCCAAGTATTATTTTTACACCCAAACAGAAAACACGTTGTCATGCAGTTAAGTGCCAGTTCTACCGCTCGTTTCTTTGCACAAAATGAATATCAACATGTGGCCATTGATGGCACAGAGTTGGTGATCTCCTCACCATTGCTCGAGGAGCGTATTCCTTTTCATGTGTGGAACGGCAATATTGAGGCTAAGCGTGGCTTTGTTTGGGGCTCTTTGGTGTTTTATGCCCATTCAGAAGATGATCATCAGCTCGCATGGTGCGTGCAAGGGCTGCCTTGGGATCGTTGCCGCAAGTTTGCTCAGCAAGCGGTGTTGAGCTATCAAGAGTGGCACAACAAACAGTGTGAGCAGCTCAATATCTGCCTGCCGAAATGGGAGTCGGAACTTCATCGTCTTAAATCCCTGCCTGAATTTCTTCCTCACTCAATGGTTGAGGACTGGCGAGAGCAAGTGGTGGACGATCTCACTCAGATGAGCATGTCATTGGAAGAAGCAGAGCATCATAAAGCCCAGAGAATTGACCAATTAAGGCCTTGGTTACTTGAAGCGCACACCCAAGTGATTGAACGCAATGATGAGTGGATCACCAATGAGCGTGCCAATTGGGAGGTGCTGTTTAGGAAAATAGAGTCTTCGCCTCTTAATGAAACACAACAGCATGCGGTGTTGCTAAATGATAACCATAACCTGGTGCTTGCGGGCGCGGGCTCAGGCAAAACCAGTGTGTTAACCGCTCGTGTCGCTTACCTTTTGCAAAGTCATTTAGCCAACGCTGAAGATGTCCTGTTATTGGCGTTTGGGCGTGATGCAGTGGGTGAAATGTCATCGCGCCTGGCTGGTAAAGTTGGGTTGGCCGCCGATGGTGTGACTGTGAACACGTTCCATCAGCTTGGTATGCGCATTTTGCGCGAAGTGGATGGGGAGATGCCGAAACTCAGCAAGTTAGCCACCGATGACAAGCTGCGTCAGGCTTGGTGTATCGATTGGTTGAAAAAACACTGGATGACACCGGCTAACTTCAAGCGTTGGCAAAAACACTTATCACAGTGGCCAATTGCTTATCTCGCTGGAGATGATGAGCTGGGCAGCAATGTTGAAAACCCGAAATTGATTGCCTGGCTCGATTCGCAACTCGCACAACTGGCTGCGATGGCAAGAAGCAAGAAAGACATTCAGCAGATGCTTGTTTCTCACCCTGAATATTCTCGGCTCAACAGTGAGCTTGCTTTGGTGTGGCCGTGTTACCAAGCATGGAAGCAGACATTGAAAGAGAGTGATGAAATCGATTTTAATATCATGATAAGCCGTGCTACTCAATATGTACTTAAAGGGCGATTTAAATCTCAATGGCGTCATATTATGGTGGATGAGTATCAAGATATTTCACCACAACGATTGGCTTTGATTGAAGCGCTGTGTGCATCGAAACATGTTGATGCGGTGCGTCTGTTTGCCGTTGGGGATGATTGGCAGTCAATTTATCAGTTCACCGGCTCAGATGTTAATTTGACTACGGGGTTTGCTCTGCGTTTTGCGAATTCAACCATTCACCACCTAGATACCACCTACCGCTTCAACCAAAAAATAGGTGAAGTGGCGAACCGTTTTATTCAGCAGAACCCGATTCAATTAAAGAAAACGCTGATCAGTGCGAAAGAAACCAAACAAGCTTCGGTATTTGTTGCGCCGCAAAGCCGTATTGAGCATGCGTTAGATGAGCTCCACCGTCACGCGCGCAAGAAAAAGTCAGTCTTGATTCTTGGGCGTAATCATTACCATCAGCCGGAACACCTCTCAACGTGGAAAAAGTCGTTCTCATCACTCGATATCGAGTTTATGACCTGTCACGGCAGTAAAGGCAAAGAGGCGGATTATGTGTTTGTGGTTAATGTCGATGAGGGACAGTTGCCTGCGAAAGTGAAAACACTGCATCTCGACAGTGCCGTTGTGCAAAGTGATGACAGTTTTGCGTATGCCGAGGAGCGAAGGCTGTTTTATGTTGCTCTGACACGTGCGAAAGAGAAGGTGTGGGTGATGTATAAAACCAGCCCATCTGTGTTTGTCAAAGAGTTGATAGAACAAGACTATCCAGTGGAAATCATAGAAAGCCGAGGTTAAGTGCTCGGCTCTATGCTGGAATATACCGCGTGATTACGTACGGTCTGCGAGGTATTTTTCGTAATCTGGAATTTCGATAATTACTTCAGATTCCAATAGGTTTGATGAAATCATAAAGTTGGCTGACGCGCGGTTTGTTGCCACAGGAATGTTCCAAACACCGGCGATTCGCAGCAGCGCTTTCACATCTGGGTCGTGTGGTACGGCATTCAGTGGATCCCAGAAGAAAATCAACATATCAATTTTGCCTTCAGAGATTAGTGCGCCAAGTTGTTGGTCGCCACCCATTGGGCCGCTGATAAAGCTCTTGATCGCTAGTCCCGTCTCTTTACTTAGCATATGACCTGTGGTGCCTGTGGCATACAAGAAGTGGCCTTGTAGCTTCTCTTTTTGCTCTTGGACCCAGCGCAGTAGTTCTGGTTTGTAGTTGTCATGCGCCACAAGTGCGATGTGCTTGTGCGCTGGCATGGTGCGAGTGGTTTTTTCCATGGAATGCGTAATCCTAGTTTGGTTCTTTTTGATTAACTCCGATTATGCGTAAAGCCAATGACATTTTCATTAGTAAAATTTCGTTATCAAGCTACAGAGATCAAGGAGTTGAAAAAAAAGTCGGTCGATATTCTGATGGAGACAGAGACTGCTGTTGATCAAAGTTCTTTAGATTACTTGGCGTTAAGCCATTGATGCTGATTGGAATAGAGTTATCGAGACTCCCATCTTTTAGATAAGAGATGGCCTGGCGAATAGAGGCGCGTCCTTGGAGAACCATGTGGTCAGTAGGAGCAAACTCAACTTTATTACGGACTAAACCACGATAGACGCCATGACTTAAGTAGGTTGCGATTAAGCCGATATCTTGTTGTTCAGTATCACGCAGTTCGCTGATAGCCGCCTCAATGGCGACTGCACTGCCATAGAGGTAATCAATGTCTTGATACTTCTCGAGCACTTTTTGTATCAGGTTTCGCTGTAGCTCTTTGTCGTTATCACCCCAATACGTGGCAATAATATCAATCTCTTGGTCGTCAATGGCATCATAAAACCCTTGTAGTACCGGCTTGGTACCACCGCTTGATTTTGGGCCCGGTAGTAATACAACGCGCAGAGGCTTGTCTGCGCTTTGCGCTTGATTGGCGAGAAACTGTCCAGACAGCAGACCCATACCATACCAATCTACACCAATAGTTGATTTGAGAAGTGGCTGATTGTGCTTATCGAGCTCTAGGTAGTTTACAACGGCAAATACTGGTGTGTCTTCAGTCAGTTGCTTCAAGTCATGTCGATAAGCGGTAGGTGAAACCGAACCGAGTAAAATCGCATCTGCGCCCCACTCATGGCAGTGGGTTAGCTGCTCTTGCTGCTTTTCAAGATTGTTATAACTTCCTGACTCTAAAACCCTCAAGGTGACATTTTGACGTCTTGCTTCGTCAACCATGCCATAGTTAACAGAGAGCCAATAAGAGTCTTTGAGGTGCGGATAAACGGCACATAACTTAGCTGGTGGTTGCGCCCATCCACTCGCGCTCATCCCTAAAGTAATGAGAAGAGCAAGCTTTGTGAGTAAGGTGGACGGAAACGATCTTGTCAGCATAAACGTGTTACATTATTCAACCTGAAAACGGGAAGTGGAAGGATACCAACTCCAGTGTTTAATGATAGTTATTCGAGAGGAATCCTGCACAGATTATCCTTTTGGGTGATAAGGTTACGGCGAATTTGAGTATTTTCTGGCCCATATAACGAGAGTAAAGACGCAAAAAGATGAGTATGTTCAATACCCGTAGTATTGGTGGTCGACTATTGATGGCATTTGCCGGATTGGCGCTGCTCGTGATTGCTTCCGCCTCGATTGGCATGGTGGGCTTTAGCTTGGTGTCAAAAACCGAGCGTAATGTGGTCACGAAGGCAATCCCGTCGATGATTGAAGCGAGACAGATTTCAGAGCTCAGTGCGCGGATGGTCGCATCGGTGCAAGGCTTGGCGAATGCGAGTAGTGAGAATGAGCGCCAGCAAGCAGGCCAGCAGCTTTTTAATAAGCTCGAGTCACTGCTTAATCACATTCGAGCACTCGGCGCCGACTCTTTTGATACTCAGTTGCTTGATCAGTTGGAAGATAACGTTGAGAACATTATTGATACGCTGGCCAGTCTTGGTATCGCCGTAGAAAAGCGTTTACTGCTCTCTGCAGATATTGACCAACGTTTAATCTTGATGCGTGAAGTGGGGCGCGAGTTAGAGGCATTGACGCGTACGCAGGTCTTGAACACCAGTACGGTAGCAGTGGCGAACGTCACCCAAATGTATGGCTTGGTGGAATCCGGCAATCAAGAAGAGGTGTATAACGCACTTGATAACCTAGTGGAAGTCGATCTTGATTTGAGCGATCGCTTGCACGAGCTGCATCTTTTAGCCTTTCAAAATCTCAATCAAATTGAAGAGCTACGTTCAGCAACGGATGCACAGCGTATTATTGATATCCGTGCTTCATATAATGAAAACCTGACCATTATGCAGCGCCGTGTTTCAGCGGTAGAAGATCCGACTCGCTATCAGCAGATGGTATCTATCATTGAGGACTTGGAAGCCAAACAGGTGGTATTTGAGTTGATGGCGCAGCGCGAACTTAACGCCTCTCAGTCTCAAACCTTACTTGCGCATGGGTTAGAGCGATTCGCAGCACTTAACCAGACGGTTGGCAAGCTGGTGGATGAATCCAATCAAGTGACGACTAACTCGGTATTGCAGCTCAAACAGACGTTAGAACAGGCGCGTTTGACTCTTGCTGTTATGGGAGTGCTGGGTTTACTGATTGTGGGTGTGATCATCTGGAAGCTGGTTTATGTATCCGTGATCCAGAGGCTCAATCGCTACTCAAGTTCATTGGTCGCGATAGCCAATGGTCAATATCCAGAGGATGTCCCTACCTCTGGCAGTGATGAGTTATCGCAGATGGGTAAAGCCATCAATAAGGCGCGAGATACCTCTAAAGCCTTGGCGGTCTTAGTAGATAAAGAAGCAGCGGCGCGTGAAGCGCTAGAGCAACATAAAACACAGCTTGAGGAGGTGGTGTTTGAACGCACTCACCAACTGCAGCAAAGTAACCAGCGTTTGAACCAAGAGGTGCATAATCACGCTCAGGCTCGTCAAGATGCCGAATCAGCGAACAAGGCAAAATCTGCCTTTCTGGCGACGATGAGCCATGAAATACGTACGCCACTGAATGGTGTATTAGGCACCACTCAGCTTCTATTAGATGAGGCACTTTCTCCGCAGCAAGCACAGTACGTAGAGGTTATTAACCGCAGTGGCAGCAACTTACTCACCGTACTGAATGATGTTTTGGATTATTCAAAAATTGAAGCGGGTCACTTTGCCTTGCAGTCTCAGATATTTGATTTAAAACAGTTGGTCGATGATGTAGTCGCTCTTTTTCAAGCAAAAGCAGAGCAGAAAGGTTTGCAACTCAATGCGCAAATTGAATCGGATGTTGCACGTTATTGGCAAGGCGATGCCGTACGAATCCAGCAAGTGCTGAACAATCTCATCAGTAATGCCGTTAAGTTTACCTATCAAGGGTACATCGACTTATATGTCTGCATGGATGCACATGATGAGCAACGTTTGCGCTTTGAGTTGTCCGATTCTGGTGTAGGCATCGCACCAGAAGAACAAACCCAACTGTTTGACCCTTTCAGTCAATCTCAGTCTGGGCAATCCCAATCAGGAGGTACTGGACTCGGTTTGGCTATATGCCAAAAATTGGTAAACGCAATGGGCAGCCATATCGAACTGACGTCAGAGGTTGGCCAAGGCTCGCAGTTCTCGTTTTCTCTACCTCTGTTTGAAAGCAGTGATGCCAACCTATCAGAAACCAAATCGAGTTCGTCATCGCTTTCGTCACCGTCCTCGTCTACTGGCCCGCTGACCATTCTTTTAGTGGAGGATAATCCAGTCAATCAGTTGGTGGCTCAAGGTTTCTTGGATAAGTTAGGACATACTCACTATACCGCGCAAAATTGCCAACAGGCACGAGAGTTGCTGCTAGAGCACACTTTTGACCTTGCGTTGTTTGACATAAACTTGCCAGATGGTAGCGGGGTTGAGCTACTTGAGTGGACTCGTGAGCAAGGGCTTGAGTTTATGCCGGTACTTGCCGTCTCAGCCCATGTGTTTGATGAAGAAGTCACCGAATACCTGGCAGCAGGTTTTGATGGGTTTGTCGGCAAGCCGATAGAGCAGCAGAAACTACAACGAGCGATCAATGACGTAATAGGGGACGAGCAGGAACCCTCATTACTCAATCAGATTGTTTACTCAGTTGAACATGACGTTACGGCGCTGTCGCAAGCAAGCACAAAGACGACGATTGATATTGCGAGTTTAGAGCGTGACTGTGCGGTTTTGGGCAAGGCCAAAATGGCACAGCTGATAGACCTATTTGCGACAACCAGTGAGCAGACGCTCAAAGAGATGGACGCGATGCTTAGCAAAGAGGATCATCACAAGAGCGATAAACCGATAGCTGAACTAGCGCACAGGATGAAAGGCTCAGCAGCTAGCCTTGGTTTGACGCAGGTATTTGAGCAGTGCTTGTTGATTGAGACTTCTAAGACACCAGTGCAGACTTATCAGGAAAGTCATTCAGCGTTGATTGCCGCGAGAGAAAGCGCTCTCGAAGAGCTTGCTCGGTGGCTAGAGGGGAGTGTGGGTCAATAAAAGCAAAAAGGGACATGGTGTAAACTTACATGTCCCTTGAGCTAGGTGATAGAGATACTAGACACGTGTGTCCAATTACATCTCTTTGTCTTCTTCTTTATGGTTTTCGCGGAAATATTCCCACTGCTCAACCATTTCATCTTCGGATAGTTTACAGTAAGTCACTCGCTTGCCGGCTTCCGTCACCATCATAAGCTCGCCTTCTTGTTCGACACAGTACACCGATGCTGGGTTAGACAGTGCAGTGTACTCACCGACATCATACTTCTCTTGAACATCAGCACAGCCGCTGACCAGTACACCTAGACCGATTCCCATTAGTACTAATTTTACGTTCATTAACCTATGTCCTCTTAACTGACTGTTTTTCTTAGCTTGATATAAGTGTAGAAGATGTTTGTGAAAACGGGTGATTGATATTTGATGATAACGCTGAAACAGCATTCAACAATACAAACCTCATCACAAACTGATATGAATTCAGTTTATCCAAGCAACAATTTTCGCGCCATCTTCTAAGATTAAAGAGCAAAATCAACTCACTAAGCGGACTTATGGAAGAGAAATCAAAAAAACGTGTACTCCCGTTACATATTCATATCTCTACGTTGTTTGTATTGACGGTTTTGATCATCTGCTCAACCTTGATCTACCTGACGCATTCGAGCCTTAATCGCGTGTTGATGTCAGCCAATACGCAGCTCTTCGCGCAGATCGCTTCAGAAACAAAAAATACACTGAACCGCCACTATGCTCCGGCGTTTGCTTCCGTTTCTTCCTTTGCCAATAGCTATATCCATTTGGCAGATACTCAACAAGAGGAAAAGGTCGTCCTTTCACAAGCCGCTTTTCTGCTGAAGGAGTATGCTCACATTACTTCGTTTAGCGTAAGTTACCCTGATGGCCGAGTGAGTATGCTGGTGACACTCAATGATCCGGCAATACGCCATATGTTCAAAGAGGTTGAGCATGGCTCTTACGTTTTCTTAGCCGGGGATGTGAAGAGTGGTGAGTTGCGTATCGATATCTTGGACCGCTTACTTAATGTGATATCCACAGCGAACACCGAGTTAGGGGATTACCAAGGCTTAGCAGAAGTATGGCGTTCGCACTCTTTAGTCGGAGAGACACATATCTCCCAGCCTTACCTTTACCCCAGGTTGAATAAAATTGGCATTGCGTTCTACTCTAAAGGTCAAGATGAGATAGTGGTTGCCGCCCATATTTTGTTATCAAGCCTGTCAGAATCGCTCAGTGAAACGTCGACACAAGCTAGCGGTATTCGAGTCCTATTTTCACCAGATAAGCAGTTGTATGCTTACAACAACCTCTCTGATTTAGATGAATCTGAACTCAAAAATGACCAAAAGATATGGCTGCGTGACTTGAATAATCCGGTTATCGATCATGCCGTCGCGCAGCGTGATCGTGACGGGACATTGAACGAGTTTGAGTATGATGGTGAGCAGTGGTTTGGGCAGGTAGAGGTAATCGGTGACTATCACGGCACACAGCTGTATCTATTGATGGCAGACAAGTCGCAAGAGATGCTAAAAGATGCCTATGATATTCGAAGCACAACGATATTTGCCTCCATCATTATTCTTTTGATTAGTGTGCCGATTATCTATCAACTGTCGCAGCGATTAGCAAAGCCGATCGTGTTGGAGACTCAGCGAGCGCGTTCAATAGAACGTTTTGATTTCACCACCAGTTATCAAGGCAACTCATCGATAAAAGAGATTTTTGAGTTAAAGTCATCCCTCAAAGGTATGCAGAGAACCATTAATCGCTATATTAATCTCACCAATAAAATCGCCCATGAGCCTAACTTAGATGAGTTATTGAAGCTGGTGGCACTAGATACCGTCGAAGCCGTGGAAGCCGACGGGGTGGTGATAATGCTTCTGGACGATGAACAAGCGCATTTAGAACCGCGTTACGTTTGGTTTAACCAATCGAACCCAAGTGACCTAGAATCAGTTCGGCAAATTAAAGTACCGATAAAAGGGACAAGTCCGGTCATTGAAAAACTATTGGCGGGAGAGCGCTATCAAATGGCGCTAATTAAAGACCTTCATTATGGGCGAAACCTTGTTGGGATGGATGCTGACAAAGATGGCTTTGTATTCTTGCCATTGAGGGATAGAAATCGAGATGTTATCGGTGTGTTCGGACTGCTCTATCGCAACATCGATCGCGACTATATTGTTGAGCGCTATATTGAATATATTAACTCTTTGCTTGATTATGTCGCGGTATCGATTGATGCTCGCACCATGCTGAAAGCGCAAAAAGATCTATTGGAAGCCGTGATTCGCGTTATCGCCAACGCTCTTGATACCAAGTCTCCTTACACAGGCAATCACTGTCAACGTGTTCCTGTACTTACAGAGTGGTTGAGTTATGCCGCTCATGAGAGCCAGACTGCACCTTTTGCCCACTTTTCGCTGTCAGAAACCGATAAAGAGGCGTTGCACATTGCAGCTTGGCTGCATGATTGCGGTAAGGTGACAACCCCAGAACATGTCGTCGATAAGGCGACAAAACTTGAAACCATCTATAACCGGATTCATGAAATACGCACACGCTTTGAAGTGGTTAAGCGCGATAAGCATCTTCAATGTTATCGAGCGTGTTACGGTGATCTAGACCAAGGCCAGCAGCAGCAACTTAAGCAAGAGTGGAAACAGCTAGATGAAGATTTTGCATTCGTCGCATCGTTGAATGAGGGCAGCGAATCGCTAAGTGAGTCTGCCCAGCAGCGCCTTTTAGAGATTGCGCAACAAACATGGAAGCGAACGATCGACAATAGTCTTGGCCTTTCGTGGGAAGAGCGAGAAAGGCTAAGTGAAACACAAGCATCTGTCGATAGCGAAAATCAGAAAGCCCAAGAGATAGAAGTGACAGAGGGGTTACTAGAAGACAAACCTGAGCAGCGAATCGATTGGACTCAACCCCGCCCAACCGATGAACGCTTTAATCTACCGACACCAGAGTTACAGAATAATTTAGGTGAACTCTATAACCTCCTTGTTCAACGAGGCACGTTAAATGATGAAGAGCGATTTGTTATTAACGATCACATAGTGCAAACGATACTAATGCTTGAGGCACTACCGTTTCCTAAAGGCATGAATCAGATCCCGCAAATTGCCGGAGGACATCATGAAAAATTGGATGGCAAAGGCTATCCGCAGGGGCTAACCAAACAGCAAATGCCCCTGACGGCGAGAGTCATGGCCATTGCTGATATTTTTGAGGCGCTAACCAGTGCCGACAGACCGTACAAAAAAGCGAAAACCCTCTCTGAAGCACTCAGTATCATGCACAAGATGGCTAATGACAGCCATATCGATGCTGACTTGTTTCACCTGTTCCTTTCCAGTGGCTTATACCTAAAATACGCCGAGCAGTTTCTTAACCCTGAGCAGATTGATGAGGTGGATATCTCACTCTATCTCTCTTGATTCACTCGTGGGTTAGGAGAAATAGATAGTCGGTAGCAACAAATGTTGGGAGAAGGGCGCGAGTTTGCTACAATTCGCGCCCTTTGTGCTTTTAGAGACTGTGTGAGATGACATTTACTGAACTAGGCCTAAACTCGATTCTGCTTGAACAACTGTCTGCGTTGAATTTTACTCAACCAACAGAGATTCAACAGCATGCCATTCCTGAGGTTCTAGCGGGTAAAGATGTGTTAGCCGCAGCACAGACTGGGACAGGTAAAACTGCCGCGTTTGCTCTGCCTATTCTTCATAAGCTTCTAGAGCAACAGGCATCGCTAGAAACAGCAAGGCAACCGCGCGCATTAGTTCTGGTACCAACCCGCGAACTTGCGCAGCAGGTGGTAGAGAGCATCCAAGCACTGTCTCAGCCTACTGATTTACAAACGGTAGCTCTGTACGGCGGTACGAGTATTAATGTGCAAACCAACAAACTTCGCCAAGGCTGTGACATTGTGGTCGCAACCCCCGGGCGCTTGTTGGATCACTTATACTGCAAAAACCTTAACCTCAAATCCATCGCCTACTTTGTGTTAGATGAAGCAGACCGTATGCTGGATATGGGCTTCAAACCGGACATTCAGCGCCTGTTGCGCACCTTGGGTACTCAACCTCGTCAGACGCTCCTTTTCTCAGCCACCTTCCATAAAGGCATCAAAAACTTTGCCTACCGCTTGCTAGAGCAGCCAATTGAAGTTGAGGTGTCGCCAGCCAATACCACCGCAGAATTGGTCGAACAAATTGTCTATCCCGTGGATAAATCCCGCAAGCGTGAACTGTTGTCGTTTTTGATTGGGTCAAGAAATTGGCAGCAAGTGTTAGTATTCACTAAAACCAAGCAAGGCAGTGATGCGCTAGCAAAAGAGCTCAAGTTAGATGGTATCGAAGCGGTATCCATCAACGGAGACAAAAGCCAAGGCGCGCGCCAACGAGCGCTAGATGAGTTCAAAGAGGGCAAAGTACGCGCTTTGATCGCTACGGATGTGGCTGCTCGAGGCCTGGATATCCCGCAACTTGAGCAAGTCATCAACTTCGATATGCCGTTCAAAGCAGAAGACTATGTGCACCGCATTGGCCGCACTGGTCGCGCTGGCCACAAAGGATTAGCGGTCTCTCTTATGAGTCATGATGAGCAACGCCTAGTGGATGCCATTGAACGCCTATTAGACACCCGTTTGCCACAAGAGTGGCTCGCAGGCTATGAGCCAAAACCGCAAAACGAAGTCAATCCAGAGCGCCCTAACAAGCGAATGAGTAAGTCTGCCCAGAAAAAAGCGCTAAAAGCACGACTAGGTATTCAATCAAAACGTCGTTAAATGCAATTTACATTTATTAATGAAAATTAACTTGTGTAAATAACAAACTAATCAACACGATGTACGCCCTCAATTTGTGATCGCAATCATGTTATTGATTTTTTGTGTTGATTTTGGTTTCTTTGATAACGCGCACGCATTCAAACCTATTAATTGATAACCCTATAAAACTAGTGGAGTAACTACTCTACTAATTGTGATCTAGGTCGTTACAAACTCTTAACTTTACTGACCTCCCTGTCAGTAATTGTGTTTTCAATGTTATTTTTTATCTAAAAATAACAAAATTATAATTTTGCCTCGTCAAACTTTTGTCGGTAGCATATTTCTCCGAGGTCGCAATCCGACCAAAGTTTAATAATGACACTTTTCCCAAATTTGATTTATTTAGATGGAGCTAAAAATGCTTACGAAGATGTTTGTGAACGCGCAAGTTGCGCTACAAAACCTTAAAAATGACGAGCGTGGTGTAACTGCGATTGAGTATGCGATTATTGGTGTGGCTATTTCTGGGATTGTACTATTTGTTTTTGGTCAAAAAAATGGTTTAAGCCAGTCTTTGCTAGACGCGGTAAGTACTATTTCTGGGAATATAGACTCAGCAAATG
This sequence comes from Vibrio agarivorans, assembly GCF_030409635.1. Classification (NCBI taxonomy): domain Bacteria; kingdom Pseudomonadati; phylum Pseudomonadota; class Gammaproteobacteria; order Vibrionales; family Vibrionaceae; genus Vibrio; species Vibrio agarivorans. Next base: position 391,707 of record NZ_JAUFQF010000002.1, read on the forward strand.
ACCTGACAAGTGGTGCAACACCAAGCACCTAAAGATTTGTAGTGAGTAATTACACTTTTGGAGGCTGGTTAATGCTGGCCTCTATTATTCCATACATATGTTACTTAGATTGGAAGTATAGAAAGATTAGTAATAAATCATCTATTCTGGTTTTTGCGCTATGTATATTTATGAGCTTTAAGGTAGATAGCTCCGTTTCTTGGGCAATAGTTTGTGTTGCTGTTTGTTATATTCTTTATGGATTAAATGTATTTGCAGGTGGTGATATAAAGCTGTTTATTGCTTTCTTACCGGCTATATCATATGAGTACATTTTATATGTGGTACATTTGATTTTTCTACTAGGGGGGGCAGTAGTGTTTTTGATTTATTCTGTCGATTACCTCTCAAAATCACAAGCAATGGAAAAGCGAGGTGTGCCATTTGGTATTCCTATATCGATAGCATGTTTTGTTGGTGTTACTGCTTCATTGTAAGGATGGGTGTGTGCGTACAAAGATTTTAATGGTTCTTGCTTTTATAGCTATCTCTGTTGGTGTTTACGGTGTATTTAACCCTCCAAAGCAACAGGATCTTTCTAGGATTCAAAACTTGGTTGATGATAAACCTGTATTTTATCGTACCTATTTCCTGATTGAAGGTACAATCTCAGGGAAATTAGTATCAAACAAAGATTATGAGATACGTCATCTATCTCAACAAGAAGCGGGCAAATGGGGTATTTCAAGCGATGTCACGTTGGCAATTCCTCATGGATCGGTTTATCGTGACAACCTTGATTCAGGTAGATTAATCACTCAGAGTGACATTTTAACACCAGATGAGCCTGGATATATTGACGCGATTATTAAACCTAATCATGTTCCCTACGCAGTCAAAGTCAACCCAGAAACCGTCGTAGGCGGTTTAATCGACTCTGGTACAAAAATCGACGTCCTAGCCATCACCCAACCGTCAGAAGGCTACGGCAATACACAAATTTCTATTGAGCCTATCCTGACAGGTATTAAAGTTCTTCAAGTTAAGAAAGAACAACAAAATAATGCTGCTTCTAAGGGAGCGACTCAAAGCACAAATAATCATCTCATTCTAGAGCTTACAAGAAAGCAAGTTGCGCAACTAACTGTTGCCAAAAAAATAGCTCAAATCGAAGTGCACAAATCAATTGGTGATTACTCGTTAAATGATCTCAGCGCAAATGCTGGTGATGTGCTGCCCAACTTTAAAGCAATAAAAGAATTCCGCGCTAACCAAGTAACAGTGAAATAAGGATAGACACTATGAGTCGTTGGTTTACAGCACTCTGTGTTGGGGTTTTGTCTGTCGTATTGACAGTGCCAGCTTCTGCACAACGCTTATTGAATATCATGGAGGGAGAGGCCCAAAGCTTATTTACCTCTCAAGATATCGGTTCTGTATTCATTGCCAATCCTGCGATTGCGGATTATCAAGTAATGGATAAGAACCGAGTGATCGTTTTTGGTAAAGCGACAGGCTCAACTTCATTGTTGGTTTTCGATGAGAACAATAAAACCATATTGAGCCGTAAGGTAATAACCAACAAAAGTTATGACCATATTCTGCAAACGGTCAAACTCCACTATCCGAAATCTGATGTTGCCATGTATAACTTGGGCGACCAAATTGTGCTGTCTGGAACCGTTGCAACCGAAGCGGAAAAAGATGGGATTAATAGTTTAGTGGGTGACTTATTAGCACGCGGTGCATCAGAAAAAACTGTATCTATCGGTGGTGATGGTGGGGATTCTGATAATACCTTGGAGTTTATGACCAAAAAAGATTTCCAAGGTGTCATTAATCGTATTGAAGTTGCTGTAACAAAACAGGTTAACGTTAAACTATCTATTGCTGAAGTCTCTCACTCTTTTCTTGAAAATTTTGGTATTCAGTATGGCGATGCCGCATTAGGTGCGGGTATGTTTGTTAACCCGATATTAGATTTTAGTGCTGACAATATTTTGGCAGTAATAACCGCAATGGGCGATGATTCAGTAGGTCAGGTATTAGCAGAGCCGAATATGTCGGTGATCTCTGGCGAGAGCGCTTCCTTCCTTGTTGGTGGTGAAATCCCTGTTGTGACGGTGGTTGATGGCGGTACGAACATCGAATACAAAGAGTTCGGTGTTCGTCTCGATCTTGTTGCAAAAGTGTTGCGTGATGACAAGATTATGCTCTCACTGGCACCTGAAGTGAGCTCACTTGATTCACAATACACCAACGGCCAATACAGTCTTCCTGCTCTAAAAACACGCCGTGCTCAAACTACAGTTGAGTTGGGTGATGGCCAAAGTTTTGTATTAGGTGGCCTGTTAAGCTCTGAAGATATGGAGTCTTTGCGCAAAGTGCCTTACGCGGGTGATGTGCCTGTTTTGGGCTCAATGTTTAGACACACCGAGACTTCTCGTAGCAAAACTGAACTGATCATCGTTGCTACGGTAAACCTAGTTAAACCAATTCACAGCTCGCAAATTCAGCTGCCAACCATCCGTAAGACCACCAACTTACAGCGTTTCTTTGCGCTTGATAGCCAATACTCCACAGCAACACAAAAATGGGCAGAAGAGATCTTGTCATCGGGAGGGTTCAAAAAATGAGAACGTTGTTAATCACAACTCTAATGTCGACCAGCTTGATGATCGGCTGTTCACATCAAGTGGCAGAGAATGAGGGAATCGCAGTTGACCTTTATCCGGTGACGTATGCATTGGATCTCTCTTTAGAAAAATCCACCCAGCTTAGTGTCGAACGTGAGTGGAAACAGTTTTATCGCACCCATCAGCATGACCTTTTGTTGAAACCAGTTGAACTGAAGTACTACTCCAAGCCAGGTAAAGAGATCGCTGCAGGCTGGAAAGAGGAGTTGCGCACATTAGGTGCAGCAGATGTATCACTAGTCAATGCCTCGGGTGCGACTAAAGACTACGACGTAAGCGTCGAAGTGCACAGTTATCGTGTTGTCACTCCGGTTTGTGAATATGACCAAGTGGATCAGTATGGTTCAAGAAACCTAGGTTGTGCGATTGAAAGTGCCCGTTGGCAGTCGATGGTACACCCTGAAAATGTGTTGATTAAGGCCAAAGGAGAGTAAATCATGGGTACGAAAGAGCCGATGTTCGACATCCTTGAGTCGTTCAACAGTATGGATAACAAGGCCAAAACCAGTTTTAAGATGCCTTGTGTTGTGTTTACGCAAACGGATGAATGTCACACCCTGATTGAAGAAGCGTTTCGCTTTGAGGGTATCGAGCAACCTACGTTTGTCAAAAACCGCGACGAGGATATGCGCCGATATGTGCGCGAGTCTTCAGTCGAAATTGCCATTGTAGAGCTAAATGAATCTTCTGATGTCACCAAAGATATGGAACGCATCAGCCACTTGTTGCCCAACGAAGCTTCGGTGGTAGTGATTGGCAAAGAAGACGCTATCTCAACCATTCGTAACCTAAAGGCAATGGGTTTTTACTACCTGTTTTGGCCTATCACCAAGCAAGAGCTTATTGAGTTTCTAAAAAACGTACACGAGAACCGCTTGCGTGAGCATGGCTTGGGTAAAAAGCGCCAAGCGAAGAAGGTGGCTTTTTGGGGAAGCAAAGGCGGTGTTGGAACATCCATGCTAGCCACTGAAATTTCCTACGAGCTCTCAGAGCAGCGCAAATCGAAATGCGTGTTGGTTGACCATAACTACCTTGGTGGCAATCTAGATATCTTCCTTAACCTCGACAACTTTAACAAGAAAGGGGTCTCGTCTGTCAGCTCGGCTTCTGATCTCGATGTGACCTACGCCGTGAGTATGACGCGTAAAGTCAATGATATGCTGGCCTTTCTATCGGTTGAGTCTGATCAGCACCGTGAACATGAGTTGAAAGAGTATTCGCGCTCGTTAAGTGATCTACTGGCGGAATACAATAACTTCATCGTTGAAGACCTTTCTGGTGCAGGACAAAGTCGCCAAGATATTCAATATATCGCGGCGAATTGTGATGCAGTAGTCATCGTGGTAGCGCCAATGGTCTCCTGTGTGCGAGAAGCGAAAAAGATCTTGGATCTGCTAAGTAAAGAGCCAGGTAATTTGCGCCGTATTATTGTGCTTAATCACAACCTGCCAGCCAATGCGACAGTGATGACCAAGCGTGATGTTCAGCACTATCTTGGTCAAGAGGTGGCGATAGAGATCCCGTTTGAGCCAACTTTAGTTAAGACTGTGCTTAACGGTAAGCGTTTGTATAGCTCTCGTTTGAAAGCAGCAAAATCGATTCGCAAATTGACCTCTGAAATTCTTGGTGAAACGGATAAGCCGTCCGCCTTCTCTTTAGGCACACTATTGGGTAGGTAGTATGGTCGATCAAACCAAAGCAATCTTTGTCTCACTGCGTGAAAAAATATACGCAGCTCTTGAAGCAGACGTGGTCAATACATTAAGCCGTGAGCAGTTAACCGAACAGTTATCAGAAGCGATTGATGTGCTCATCGATAGAGAGCAGCACTCAGTCGCCACGGTCGTGCGTCGAGAGTATGTCAAAAGCCTTGTCGATGAAATTGTTGGGCTTGGGCCACTGCAACCGTTGATGGACGATGAGTCGATCAGTGACATTATGATCAACGGTCACGACAATGTGTTTATCGAGCGTAATGGTCTGGTTGAAAAATCGACGGTGACCTTTATTGACGAAACCCAACTGCAACAGATTGCCAAACGCATAGCTGCGCGTGTCGGGCGTCGAGTCGATGACTCTGCGCCAACCTGTGATGCGCGTTTAGCCGATGGTAGCCGTGTCAACATTGTGATACCACCAATTGCGATCGATGGCACGTCTGTGTCTATTCGTAAGTTCAAAAAACAGAGTATCGGATTAGAGGACTTGGTGGGATACAGCGCGATGAGCCCAGAGATGGCGAAGGTGCTGATGATCGCCTCACGTTGCCGACTCAATATTCTGATCTCAGGCGGTACGGGTTCAGGTAAAACCACCATGTTAAACGCGCTCTCTCAGTATATTTCTGAAAAAGAGCGTATTGTCACCATTGAAGATGCCGCAGAACTCAAACTTCAGCAACCACACGTTGTGCGTCTAGAGACTCGCACGTCCGGTATTGAAGGCAATGGTGCAATTCACCAGCGTGATTTGGTGATTAACTCGCTACGTATGCGTCCTGATCGCATTATTGTTGGTGAGTGTCGTGGTGGTGAAGCATTTGAGATGCTGCAAGCCATGAACACAGGTCACGATGGTTCGATGTCAACGCTCCACGCCAACACGCCTCGTGATGCATTGGCCCGTTGTGAAGCCATGGTAATGATGGCAACCAACAACCTACCGCTTGATGCGATTCGCCGCACGATTGTCAGCGCGGTGGATATTATTATTCAGATCAGTCGCCTGCATGATGGCTCGCGTAAAGTCATGAGTATCTCTGAAGTCGTGGGCTTGGAAGGCTCAAACGTCGTGCTTGAAGAGATCTTCCGCTTTGAACCTATGCCAGCACAGCCGGGTAGCGATAAAGTGAACGGCCAGTTTATTACTTCTGGCTTGATGAAACGCTCAGTGCTGTTTGAGAAAGCTCGCTTCTTTGGTTTGGAAGATAAACTTGCTTCTGCATTTAGTTTTGCGGGGGCAGCATGATCGCGTGGCTTTGTTTGATCGCAGGTGGTGTGTTCCTTTTGCTTCTGTTGAAAGAAGATAAGCAAGTACACAAACGTTACCTAGAATCTGAAAACCAAACGGTAGCCACCAAATCGATGGTGCATGGTGCGAGTGCAATCAACCTTGAAGCGCTTTCTGATGAAACATTGCGCCAGAAGATTGATCGAGTGAGCCGAAATATCAATCGACAGCTTGGCAAAGGCGCGCCGATTAAAATCTTCGGCTTTATGATTGCCTTGGTGTTTCTTGCTATCTACCTGAATAACAATTTTGTGCGCGTGCATCCGGCAATCATGATGGTGATTGTTGAGATAGTCGGTCTTTACGCAGGTTACGCATGGCTGCAAAAGCGCGAGAAAAAGCACTTCGAGGAAGCCTTTCCTGATGCACTTAACATGCTGACCAGTGCGGTGAGTGCGGGTGAGAGTTTGATGCACGCAATCATGTTTGTCGGCCGCTCTCTAGAAGGTGAAGTCGGTTCTGAATTTAAGCTAATGGGCGAACGCCTGCAGATGGGGGAATCCCCTGATACCGTCTTTCGCAAAGCGTGTAAGCGATTCCCATACTCTGAATTTCACTTTTTCGTGATTACGCTGCGCGCCAATATGCAGCGTGGTGGTCAATTGAAAGACATCATCACCCGTCTCAATCGTTTGATGTTCGATGCGCGTTCGGTAGAGAAAAAGAAATACTCTTTGACAGCAGAAGCGCGTATGTCTGCCAAAATTGTCGCCTCAATACCGTTTATCTTCCTGTTTATGCTCCAGTATCTCTCACCAGAGAACTACGAGTACGTGATGTTCAACCCTGATGGTCGCTACATCCTTTATTACGTTTTAATCAGTGAATTTATCGGTATCAGCATCGTTTGGTCTTTGATGAAGGGGGTCAGATGATAGAGCGTTTTGAATATTTTGTATTGCTATTGATTATCGGTGGCGTGCTTCTACTGCTTTTGAGCATGCGTAGCGATCAAGAGGCAAAGCAAGTTAGCCGCTTTCTTGATGACAATGCGAAACTGCAAACAAGCGCGACAAAGTTCAGTTTGATGGGCTGGCTTGAGTCTGCGGTGCCGAAATCATTGGCAAGTAACCAAGATGAAATCAACGAAAAGTTTAGCGCGGCTGGCTTTTATTCGACCACCTACACCCATTTATACATGCCAGCAAAATACGCAGCCCTTGCGGCGGGCAGCTTAATTATTTACCTGAGTTTGGGGAGTGATGATATAGCCTCTATGGGGGCGGTGTTAGCCGTTTGGGTTATCGCTGCGTTAATTCTTCCGGATATTTTACTCGATAGTCGTATCAAGGCCTATCGTGCCGATGTCTCTGGAAAACTACCCTATTTGATTGATTTACTGGCGGTTTGTGTACAAACGGGTATGACACTAGAAGCCTCTTTTGCCTATTTAGCCCATGAAATGAAGGGCTTTGACCCGAAAATGGCAAAGCTGGTGGGTAAAGCCAATGATCGTGCACACATCGTAGGGCTAGATAAATCATTGGACGAGCTTTATTTGCATATTCCAACCTCAGAAATGCGCAGCTTTGTGATGACACTCAAACAAAGCCTGCAATATGGTTCATCAATTTATAGCGTGTTAACCACACTATCAGCTGATATTCGTGAAGTGAATATGCTGACCTTAGAAGAGAAAATCGGCAAGCTGGCAGCCAAAATGTCGGTTCCACTAATTTTGTTCATAATGGTGCCAATCGTTATCTTGATTGCTGCGCCTGGTGTAATGAGGATGATGTCCGGTGCTTAAAAAATGGATGATTGGACTACTGACGGTAGTTGTTTTGCAAGGGTGTGCTTCAAGTGGAAGTACAGCAAGAAAGTATGATGCGTTTAAAGGAGACGATATTCTCTCCTCTAAACAAGAACACATCATGAAGATGTCAGGCAACTGGAAGGGGCTGATCCCTCTGTATAAGCAGCAATTGCAGCGTTATGAAACTGATGATGTTCGTGAGAAATTGGGCCGTGCATACCTGATGTCAGGCGATCCTGAATCGGCTATTTTCACCATCGAACCGATTCTTGAGAACGCCTACCCCACGGTGGTATCGCGTGTGATCCACGCTTCAGCGCTGTTTGATTTGGGTGACTCAGCACAAGCGAAAAAAATCTTAGTTGAAACTTATCGCACCGAAGCACCGCGTAATGGTGAGATAGAGAACTTATTGGGCATCATTCACGCCCAAGAGCACGAGTTCGATGTGGCGCGTGACTATTTCAACCTAGCACGACGCCATTACTACAACGACAACACAGTGAGAAACAATCTCGCGGTGGTAGATATCCTTGAAGATAAGCATGAAACCGCTGTCCGTCGTCTTGCCAGCATTGATATGAAAGGCAAGCGCGACCCGCAACTCGAAGCCAACCTTGCGATTGCTATGGCCAAGCGGGGTGAAATGCACTACGTGCGTAGTATGTTAGATAGCTCACTCTCAAGAGAGCAAGCGAGTGCCGTGTATGAGGCAATTCGTGATGCTGATTTAGCGGCATATTAAGCGGTTTTATGTCATGTTGATGAAATTAGCCCGATATAGTCTGCGCAAAACCAAAGGGATTGGCACGATTGAATTTGTCATGGGCTTCATGCTGTTTTGGTGGATGTGCATGGCATGGGTGGAAGCGAGCTTTATGTCGTACGTGTCTGCTTTGGGGGATTTGGCGGTGAGTGAGGCAGCTAGGGCAACTAAGGTTCGAGAGGATGAAGATTACACGGCAGTGTTTAATTCGGTGATAAATAACAGTGACTCTTTATGGGCAGGTATTGTCAGTTCAAACAACTTTAAGATGGATGTTGATTTCGTGGCAACGGTTTCTGAGCTGCATAATTATGATGCGACCACCTGTGGTTGGATGGTCCCTGTCAATTCCGATGATCCTTGCTACAACATCAAGTCTCCTGATGACAAAGCGATTGCAATCTATCGTGTCAATTATGAATACACGCCAATGTTTAATTACTTCTTAGACAGTAAGAAGCTGTTTCTGCGAGAAGCTATCGTGATACAGGAGTATGAACGTGACCAGTTCTATTTCAACTAAGCGCGGTAATTTCACTGTCGAGTTTGCGATAGTCGGTATTTTTTTCAGCTTACTTTTTGCATTTAGTGGTGATGTGATTATCAAACTCTCTTACAAAGGTAAGCTTGATCGTCTCTCATTTTCGGCGGTAAGTATCTTGAAAGAGAAAACGCAGCTTTATGATAATCGAACCTTTGACCCGGGTCAGACAGTTCCTACATTTAATGATGATGCAAAAGAGGTAGTGGATATAGTAACAGCCTCTCTAAGTCGAAGTATCAGTGCTTTTGATATCAACCAGTTTTCTTACACGATTGAATCATTGACCTATAACGGTACTAGTGCTGTCGATACTTTCATTACTGAAGCGAGTGGAGGCTGTGTGCCCAACCAAGATCTGAAAATACTCGACAATGGGGGGAATTTGTCGGTCATTTCATCTTGGGGGCGTCGAACACCCGTTTATCGGGTCACTTTATGTTATGACACAAATAACTGGATTGGTTCGCTGCTTGGTACCGATTTTACTCGAGTCTCCTCGAGCTCAGTGATTATAGGGAGATAACATGCAACATACGTTATCAAAGCAAAGCGGGCATGCAGCGATTCTATTTGCCATGATGATTCCTGTGTTTTTTGGGCTGTTTACATTAGGTTCTGATGGTGCTCGTATGATGCAGAGCAAAGCAAGGTTGGGGGATGCTATGGAAGCAGCGTCTCTGGCTGTGACAGCACATGCATCAACAGACAACAGTGCAAATGGTATTAATCAGACAATCGCCAAAAACTACATTGAATACTATGCCGCAGATTTAAAAGAAGTGAATAGCGTCAGTGTTAATCGGCGTGATTGTGACACAGCAACCGAATGTGTCCCAGGCGAAGACATGAAGTTCTTCCAGTACGACGTAACAGCAAGTGTAAAGTTCGATTCTTGGTTTCCGGGTAATGAAGCAATTGTGGGTTTTGGCGAGAGTTTCAATGTAGGTGCTGCTGGCAGGGCGAGGAAGTATCAAAGTCATGCGATTGATGTTGTATTGGCTGCGGATTTTTCTGGCTCGATGCGTGAGCACTGGGACAATAATTCGTCAAATCCTATTAAATATATAGAATTGATGGACATTATTGCTTTGGTGGCAGATGAGTTAGAAAATTTTAATCAGCTTGTTTCGAATGGAGTTAACACAATTGGGCTTGCTCCTTATGATCACAACAATCGAGTGAAACTAGGAATAGACCCTGATAAGGGAACAGACACAGATGTCACAGTGCCGTTTGACTACACAATTTGTAGTAATCCGACTAGATCATTGCGGGTTCCAAAGGAGGGGGGGAGTTATGATGCAGATGGGATTGTTCTGGGGCGTATTGATCATTTGGTAGAGACTACTTCAACTACGCCAGCTCAATCTGATTATCAGAAAATGATTGATAATATGCAGGATGATTTGTACGCCCCTAGTTATTGCCGACCTGATGATACTGAGTTAGCTCGGTTCTACTCTGTTGACTTAACATCAGACTTTTCTGCGTTTAAAAATGAAGTTAAAGACTTTCGCCCAGATGAGAAGTCAGGCAAAGGCTTTACGGCATCATTTCAAGGTTTCATCGAAGGGACACGACTACTAAAGCAAGGTGAGAATGAGCGGAAATTACTAATATTACTTTCGGATGGTGAGGATAATGGCGGAAATTGCTCTACTGTTGGGGGGAATGGACCAGGGTGCCCAAGCGGTCGAATGAATTTCAAAACAATAGCGACGGCGCTTTATAGAGATCATGGCATGTGTGACAGTATCAAAAGCTACTTAGAGGATCTGGGAGATGATAAACCTCAAGCACATGTTGAACTTGCTGTCATTGGTTTTGATTACCCTGTTGGAAGTTATGCTGCGTTAGAAAAATGCGTTGGAACAGATAATGTTTATCAAGCCGAAAACAAAGACGAAATCCTAGCCCAAATTCTCTCACTCATCGCCGAAGAAATTGGCCGTTTAAAATAATTAAGGACACCCAATGAAAAGGAACACACTTACCTACTCGGTTGCATTTGCGTTATCGGCAATGATGTCGGGTCAAGTTTTGGCGCAAATGAGTGGCGAGGAGCTGATTTCATTCTGTGCTAAGCCTGATATCGAAGTGAACCAAAGAACCTCGATTGGTGCGGGTAAAAGTATTATGTTGGTTCAGGGCTCAATGATGACGGTTGAAACCGATGCGCCAGCACCAACCAAAGAGTTGATTGCGAGTGAACTTACAACGCTGCAGGTACATAATGATTGCATAGAATATTTGATGGATAAAGGCATTGCTGACGAAACCTTAGGTCGTGTCTATTTCGATTTTGATAAGTCATCACTGACACCTGCATCTAAGCAAGTTCTGCAAGGGTTGATGGACAAGATTAATCGAGTTGAGTCAAACCTGCTGTTGTCCGGTCATACTGACTCGATTGGTACTAAAGAGTACAACTATGCACTCGGTTTACGACGCGCAGAGTCAGTGCAGGGATACTTGATGGATAAAGGCGTTGATAGAACGGCAATGATTCTTGAAACCCAGGGTGAAGACCAGCCGATTGCGGGCAATAATACCGCGCAAGGCCGTGAGAAAAACCGTCGTGTTGAACTGGTGGTGACACCAGAAGTGCAGCAATGATGTTCCGCCGAGTAATAGAACACAGCTCGATGGTGTTGAATGACCAGAGAGGCGTCACCACCATCGAATACGCGATCATCGGTGTCGCCATGTCGATTGTTGTTCTGGCTGTTTTTAATCAGAATAGTGAAATCATCAACGCGCTAGAGAGTGCGTTTCAGGTGATTGCGAACAACATTCAATCGGTATAGTCGCTACGAAAATACGTTGGTTTAAGGGGCTGATAAAACTATCTCTCACTAGTAATTAGCATATCAGCCCTTCTTTTTATTTCTTGCCCAGCGTTTAAACCCGCCCTTGCAACGGAATCACCGTCACCAACTCACCTTCTTTCACTGTATCCACCGCTGGTGAAATCTCAATCAAGCAATTAGCCTCACTCATCGAACGCAAAATTCCTGAGCCTTGCTTACCGGTTGTGCGCACCACTAGATGCCCTTGATTATTCATTTCATAAACGCCACGGCTAAACTCTGTGCGGCCTTGACGAGAACGTAGAGACTCAGCGGCTATCGCATTAACTTTTAGCGGCTGCCAATCTAACTGCCCTTGCATCTTGCGAATGGCGGGCTCAACAAAGTTAAGGAAGGACACCATGACAGCGACAGGGTTGCCGGGCAGTCCGAAAAATGGCTTATCATTAATTTTGCCAAAAGCCAGCGGGCGGCCAGGGCGCATATTGATACGCCAGAAGTCGATTTCGCCAAGGCGATCAAGTGCGAGCTTAATATAGTCTGCATCTCCGACAGACACACCGCCGGAAGTCATGACCAAATCCGCTTGGTGCGAGGCTTTTTCAATGGCTTTGATCATCTTCTCTTCATCGTCTTCAATGATGCCTAAATCAATGATGTCACAGCCGAGTTTTTCGAGCAGCCCCATCAACGTGAAGCGGTTTGAATCATAGATAGTGTTCGGTACTTGCTCTGCGCCAGGGTTTTGTACTTCGTCACCGGTAGAGAAGATCGCCACTTTCACGTTACGTGTTACCGGACATTGACCAAAGCCAAGCGACGCTAACATACCCATTTCAGGGGATTCGATTCGAGTGCCTTTAGCGAAAACAGCTGAGCCTAGGGCAAGGTCTTCGCCGGCTTGGCGGACATTTTGCCCTGCTTTGATATCGGCATTAAAGTGAACCGTTTGACCTTCTTGGTTTGCTTGCTCACGCATGATCACCGTATCAGCAAGTTCTGGCATCGGAGCGCCCGTCATGATTTTAACGGCTTCGCCCATTTGCAGTGGCGCGTCATAGCTATAACCAGCCATCACTTCGGCCACAACCTTGTAGCTCTCTCGTTGAAGATCGTCTGCGCGAATCGCATACCCGTCCATGGCTGAGTTAGTGTACTGAGGCACATTGACCGGAGAGATCACGTCTTCACTCAACACTCGACCATAGCTGTCGTTAATTGCGATATTTTCTTTACCTTCAACCATTGCAACGGCATTCAAGATTTTCTCTTGCCCCTGAGAGACCGATAAGAAAGCCGGTGAGAGCGTATCGCAGCAAGCCGTCGCTGGCTCTGATGGTTTCACAGCCGAAAAATCAGCGACATATTTCAATATGAAGTCGCGAATGGCATCGAGATCGTTGATGTCCATTTGGGGAAGTTCAGAATCAACTTGAGCATCAGCTGCAATCGCAATGATGTTGTTGTCGTTTGGATAGAGCCAAGGTTTACCGACTTCATCGCGGTGCAGCTCTATTTTTGGAAAGGCAATATTCTTACACCCTTCAACCAAGATAACATCCAGTTGCTCGGCGTCGAAGCGAGTCAGTAGATAGTCAAATTCAGCTTCGCTATCGGGGGTTTCGGTCATCAGTGCGTGGCGGTAGCGTGAAGCAATCAACATCTGGCTTGCGCCTGCTTTTCTTAAGCGGTAGCTGTCCTTACCCGGTTTATCGACGTCAAAATCGTGATGAGCATGTTTTAACACACCGATACGCAGCCCTGTCTCGGTCAGTTTTGGCAGCAGCGCTTCAAGAAGCGTGGTTTTACCGGTGCCAGAGTAGGCGGCAAAGCCGAGAAGCGGACGGTTAGGCTTTTGAATTGTCATTATTTTAATGTTCCAAATTGAGCCAACTCTTGTGGCGTGTTGAGGTTAACAAAGCAGCTCGGTGAGTCGCTAAAGTCGACGTATTTTGTCTCACACTCTTTGTAGAGAAGGATGATCTTACGGTCGCCGCGCTCGAGAAAAGCGCTGAGTTTTGGTAACACCCGTTTGTGAAACAGTGTAAAGACAGGCTGTTGATACTCACCATCGTGTGCGACAAGAATATCGCTATTGGGTTCTACCTGTTCACAGAAGCGCGCTACGAGATCGTGGTTAATGGCTGGACTGTCGCATGGTACAAAGCCGACCCAGTTAGTTTCGCTGGCCGTTAGCCCTGCATGGATTCCCCCAAGCGGGCCGGGGTAGTCTGGGAATTGATCACTGACAACAGGAGCAAGGGATTGATAGGTCTCTTGATTGCGATTGGCATTGATAATAATGCGCTCAGTTTGTGGCTGCAGGCGTTCAATCACATAGTGAATCAACGGTTTGCCGTTAAGTTCGATTAAGCCTTTGTCTGTGCCACCCATTCGGCTGGCTTGACCGCCAGCCAAAATAACCCAACTAGTTTCCTTCGGCAGAAGCATAAGAGTGATCTCGTTTCGATTTTGTAACTACTTTTAATAGCGGAGACTCTATCAAAGTGGTGTCTTTTATCCACCATTGTTTGCTACAAAGTGCGGTTAGATCATTGGTTTGATGGCTGGTAATGACAAGACTTGACCCTCGTTCAAGCAGGTCTTGTGCTAATACAACCAAGCGCTGGATAGATTCTTGGTCAAGTGACGCGCTTGGCTCATCCATCAGCAGAATAGAAGGTTTGAGAATCCAAGCTCGAGCCATGGCAACTCGTTGCTTCTCACCACCAGACAATACAGAGATATGTTCGTCAGCTAGCGTCTCGAGACCGACGAGTCTGAGCGCATTGATCACCTGTGAGCGCTTTTCATGTTGTGGCAGCGACTGAAAGCGGATGCCGTACACCACATTTTGGTAAACCGTGCCATCAAATAGATAGGGGGTTTGATGCAGGTAGATAACATCACTAAACGCAGAGCGGTGTGTGAGTCTTTGATACCAAGGCTGGTGGCCGCAGTTGATGGTGCCGGTTGTCGGTTTTTGTAGGCCAGACAGAATCTTGAGCAGGGTTGTCTTGCCTACGCCATTCGCGCCTTTCAGATAGACAGCTTCGTTCGGCCCGATCGACAGTTCAGGAATATGAAAGAGGACTCGCTCTTTAAAGCGCATCTCTAGTTGCTGTGCAGTTATTTTTATCGTCATACAGCACCCTTAGGTTCGGAGATAGCCCCGACCACTCATGCTTGATAGCATAAAGTTTAGGATCAGAGCGAGAGAGAGTAAAACAATACCTAAGGCGACACCTTGAGCAAATGCGCCTTTGTGGCTTTCCATCGCAATCGCGGTAGGAATATTTCGTGTCGCCCCCATAATGTTGCCCCCAACCATCATTGAACACCCAACTTCAGTGACAATGCGAGAGAAGGCCGCAATCGTGGCAGCGATCAGTGGGAAACGATGTTCCCAAATCATGGTATTGGCGATACGTAAGGGAGAAGCACCAAGGGTTTTCGCGGTTTCAATCGCACGGCGATCGCTTGATTGCAATGCGCCATACATCATCGAAACTAATACAGGGAAGCAGATCAGCATCTGACCGAAAATCATCGCTTTCTGCGTAAACAGCATTTGCCAATCTCCGAGGGGGCCAGAGCGTGACAGCATCATATACAGCAGAAGGCCAATTACCACTGTTGGTATTGACTGCATGGTATTGACGATAGATAGGAGTAACCACTTTCCACGAAAATTGGTGTACGCCAAGATAAACGACAATAGCGTGGCAGGCAGAATGACCAGCAAAATGGCTGACAGTGACACGCTGAAGGAGACCGCGACGATCTCCCAAAGGTCAGCATCAAAGCTTAACAGTAGTGCTAGTGCATCGAGTGTGGTTTGCCACAAATCCATAGTCGTTCGACTTTCCGTTATTTAGGTTATTCAGATTGCGCGTTGGCGATAAACAACTGCTCACCGTTTAGACGGAAGGCATTGATCAGTGCTTGTCCACGATCGCTGACTAACCAATCACTGAACGTGCGTGCGCCTTGTTCGTTTAGGCCTGAGTATCGATCAGGGTTAACAAGGATCACTTGATATGGGTTAAACAGACGCTCGTCGCCTTCAAGTATAACACTGAGATTGAGGGTATTTTGATAGGCTAGCCAGGTGCCTCGGTCGGTTAAAGTGTAAGCTTGCATTTCAGATGACATGTTCAGTGTCGGTCCCATGCCCTGACCTACAGAACGATAAGCAGAAAACGTCGGTTCTGTGTTGCTGCTTTCCCAAATAGTGAGCTCTTTTTTATGTGTACCCGAGTCGTCACCGCGTGAGACGAATAACGCGTTGTGCTCTGCGATTTTGCGGAATGCTTGCGCGACTTGTTTAACTTTATGCACTTTAGCAGGGTCAGACTCTGGGCCAACAAGAATAAAGTCGTTATACATTAAAGGTTTTGGTTCAATACCATAGCCTGCAGCAACAAAGTCTTGCTCTGCTTGTGGTGCGTGTGTCATCAGGATATCCACATCGCCATTTTCCCCCATTTTCAACGCTTTACCTGTACCAGCGGCGATGACATCGACATGATAGCCGGTCTCTTTTTCAAACTCAGGCAACAAGTGGTCAAGCAGGCCAGAGTGATAGGTACTGGTGGTAGTGGCAAGGCGTACGCTTGGTAGTTCATCAGCAGAGGCAAAAGTACTGCTGATCATTGCAAGAGACGCAACGAATAATGAAAGTAACGGCTTGTTCATGGGGATCCTTATTCCAATTGAGAGTGCATGGGGCGTGCAGTTTTCATTAATCAAACAATGGGGTCATGATGATAATAGTCACATAAAACGCAAGCATGTTTAGCAAACTCAATGCCAGCTCTTTTTAATCTATAAATTAGTCATTAACCTTATGTTTTATAGGTACTTTATCGTCTATTTATTTATGAGTACAGACTTGTTGTCGCCAAGCTAACATTAAAGAAACTTTGAAGTGAGACAAAATGTCGCACATAAATGATGGGTAATCCTAGAATCGTTGGTACACTCTGTCTCATAGAGATAAATAGTACGATATCAATTATGCCAACTCCCTTTGAAGTAAATTCCGCTAAACCCCACAAATTTGAAGCCTTTTCTGTTTTGGTTGTCGATGATGAAGTCGGTATGCAGAACATCTTGCGTAAAGCCCTGGGTAAATGGTTCTCAAAAGTTGACACCGCTTCAAGTGTTGAAGAGGCCGAGCAACTGCGCACAGACAATCACTATGATCTCATTATCTTGGATATTAATCTGCCTGGTCGATCTGGCATTGAGTGGGAAGAGGCCTTTCAGGATGACGGCAAACGTGCCGATGTGATTTTTATGACGGGCTATGCGGATCTGGAAACGGCGATTTCAGCACTGAAACTCGGTGCGAGTGACTTCATTCTTAAACCGTTTAATCTTGAGCAGATGCTACAAGCGGTGCAGCGTTGTATGGATAAGCGCTTGGTTGAACGCGCCCAATATGCGCTAAAACGAGACTTTGAGCGCCGCGTGAATACCGACATTATTGGTCAATCTCAGCCCACTCAGCAGCTAAAACAGTTAATCAGCCAGTTTGCCCCCTCGCGAGCTTCGGTGTTGATTGAAGGTGAGTCTGGTGTTGGTAAAGAGTTGGTGGCAAGGGGGATTCACACAGCGAGTGAGCGTCAAGGCCCCTTTGTGCCGATTAACTGTGGTGCTATTGCCCCAGAGCTATTGGAAAGCGAGTTGTTTGGTCATACTTCTGGTGCGTTTACTGGCGCGAAGAAAAGTCGAGAGGGACTTTTCCGAGTGGCCAATAACGGGACTTTATTTCTAGATGAAATTGGCGAAATGCCCCTGAATATGCAGACGGCGCTGCTGCGGGTATTAGAGCAGCGAACGATTCGACCAGTTGGTGGTGAGAAAGAGATCCCTGTTGATGTGCGAGTGGTTGCCGCGACTAACCGAGATCTAAAAGCGCGAGTTGATGAGGGGAAGTTTAGAGCGGATCTCTATTATCGACTCAATGTATTGAAGATCGAAGTGGCCCCGCTGAAAGCACGTAAGCAAGATTTGCATGAGTTAGTGCCGTATTTTGTTCGCCAGTTGTCTAGAGAGCTCGGGATGCCTGACCCTAACTGGGCGCATGAAGATATGCTCGCGCTTGAGGCATATGATTGGCCAGGCAACGTGCGTGAACTAAAGAATTTTATTGAGCGCAGTTTATTGTTGGCAACGCCACCTGCGCATCACTGGCGCATGTTGGGTGCACAAGATCCTCACCAATGTGAAGGCTCACAAGATACATCGTGTCGTGAAGAAGAGCTATCGAATATCAATGATAGCTCTTCTTCAAATGGCATTGGCTACCCGAATGAGTGGACGCTTAAAGCCGTTGAACGGGCTCATATTGAACAGCTAGTGGCGTTTCATGAGGGCAATAAATCGGCAGCTTCGCGTGATCTCGGAGTCGCAAGAAAGACGCTAGAGCGTAAGTATAAAGAGTGGGACTTCGAACAAGATGACAACTAAGTTACCCGAGCCAAAGCACAAAGCTCCGATATTAAACTGGATTGCCAAGTGGCGATTTCAGTTTCAAACCATGGTGCGCTATCGGTTACTGGTTCTTACTTCCGCGCCCATTATTCTTACCTTATTGGCGTTAATTGGCATCACCATCTATTGGTCTATTCACTATACGTGGAATAGCGCGCTTGTTGATGTTTCAGAGCGCTTAGGCGCTGCACGTCAAAGTGTTGAGCTGATTCAAAAGGCGCAAAACCAAAGTGTTAAATCATTCGTCAACTCCTATGAGTTTCAGACCCGTTTAAGAGAAAATTACTCGGATGATGAACTTGTGCAGTGGGTTGCAAGCCAATCTCCAAACTCGCAATTAGATTATCTACGCTATATTCCCGCTGATACCCCCAAAAAGCAGCTTAGGTATCTCAATTTGGTCAGAGACGAGGCCTTTTTCGATGTGTTGTCGCCAGATCAACTTAAAGAGATTAGCCCTCAATTAGCGCAGGCCGCAGAGATTCATGAGATGCAAGACGGCAAGCTAGAGGGGCGCGGATTAGTAATTCGCTCGCTGCTTCGAGTACATTCACCTGCAGGAGAGGTCTTAGGTTTTATTGATGGCAGTCTATTGTTAAACAACAGCACAACGCTGGTGGATGAGCTCAGAGATATTATCTATTCATCACAATATGATGCGGTTCGGCCCACAGGCACCATGACCATTTTTTTGGATGACTTACGTGTTAGCACCAATGTCCCTCTGGATAGCACAGAGAGTTTAGGTCGGGCAATTGGCTCTCATGTTTCTGATTCGGTAAGAGAAACGGTGTTAGACAAGGGAGAAGCGTGGGTTGATCGCGCGTTTGTCTACGACGCTTGGTACATCAGTGCTTATCAGCCGATTCGAGATCGCAATGATCAAGTGATTGGGATGTTTTACACCGGTTACTTACTGTGGCCGTTTGTGAAAACGTATTTTACCACCTTGGTTGAAATTGGCTTGATTACGCTTGGACTCTTATTGGTGTCTGGTTTGATGGTGTATCGTGGCTCTCGAGATCTGTTTCGACCGATTGAGCGTATCCACCGTGTTGTTAAGTTGATTCAACTGGGCAAACAGAAACGTATCGGAGAGCTTGGCCTCGACCCTCACCATGAGCTTGCTCAGTTGGCTAAGCAGTTTGATAACATGCTCGACCTACTCGATAAGCGCCAATCAGAAATTGAAGAGGCAGCCTTGGTTTTAGAAGACAAGGTGCACCAGCGCACAGCCAGTCTCAAAGAGAAAACCGAGCAACTGGAGTTCCACATCTCACTGCTCAATCAAACTCGCGATAAGCTGGTGACGAGTGAAAAACTCGCGGCTTTAGGTGGCTTAACGGCGGGCATTGCACACGAAATCAATAACCCAACCGCAGTGATCTTAGGCAATGTTGAGCTTCTCAAGTTTGAGCTTGGTGATGAGGCAAGCCGAGTCGAAGAGGAGATCGAGGCGATTCTGGCACAGATCGATCGGATTAGAAATATCACTAAAAGCCTACTTCAATATAGTCGTCAGGGTGGGATTCAAGACGAAATCACATGGCAATACGTCAACCCCATTATCGATGAGAGTATCACCTTAGTGAAAGCGGGTGCGAAAAAGCGCGATATCGTGTTTACACGTGATTTTCAGGCAAGTACTTCAGTCGAGGTTAACCGTCACCAGCTGTTGCAAATTTTGGTCAACTTACAAGTAAATGCTATTCACGCGATGCAAGGCAAGGGTGAGATTATCATTCGCAGTCGTGACTGGTGTGAGCAAGATGAAATTTTGGGTGCGATTATCGATATTAAAGATGAAGGTTGTGGGATTAAGCCAGAGCAACTCAAGCGAATTTTTGACCCATTTTATACTACAAAGCGGGAAGGCACGGGGCTTGGGCTATCAGTTTCTCAAAGCCTGTTAAGTCAGACCGGGGGGGAGATCCGCGCCGAGTCTGAATGGGGTAAAGGCAGCTGTTTTAGCGTTTATTTACCTAAGAAAAGTGAAACTAACCTTACTATTAATACATTAGAGTCATAAGCAAACTAACGACAGGGATGGGTCAATGAACACTTATGTGAAATCTTGGCTAAAGCCAGCGTTCTTCTGTGCAGCCGTTCTTTTGTCTTGGGTGGCCCAAGCAAATATTGAAATTCGCTACGAGGCAGCTGAAACTGAACAGGATAAAGTCAGCCTTGTACAAATCAAACGCCACCAAATTCCACAGCAAGTAGTGGCGCTTGTGGACGACACCCTCGAAATTGATGCAGACATTGTTTTACTTTTTGGAGGGGAGGACGGCCCCTTGTTCGATCCTCAGAAAACACTAATTCAGATTCCCTATGCCTTTATTAGTGAGGTGGTGGACCGATTTAAGATTCCGGAACTCGAGATGACGGAAGAAGAAGTTCAGCAGGCACTCGATGGTGCACTTGCTCATACCCTACTGCATGAAATCGGTCATGCGCTCGTTTTTGCTAATGAATTGCCGGTTCTCGGTAAAGAAGAAGATGCGGTGGATAGCTTTGCGACCTTATGGTTGCTGGAAGGTTTTGACGATGGGCAACAAATGGCTCTCGATGCAGCACTGCTTTTCGCATTGGAAGATCAAGATATTCCAGAGTTTGAAGAACAAGATTTTTGGGATGAACACAGTCTCGATATTCAACGGTATTATCAAACTTTGTGTTTAGTTTATGGTAGCGACCCAGAGCGGATGCAGTTAGAAACCGAACTTTATGATCAGGAGTTTATCGAAGAACGCTCGGAGATTTGTGTCGAGGAATTTGAAATATTAAGTACCAATTGGCAAACACTCACTCAATAATTTTTGTACTTGGCGCAAAGTGGTAAGCATCTCTATGTGAAGCCGTCATAATACCCCTCAAGCAGTTCACTACGTATGAGAGTAATTTCTCTCATCACGTGCGGATTTTGTTAATAATTTCAGTGTGTTTGCTTGACGCACCGAAGATGGGTTCTATTCTTTTTTATAGATGCATATCAATTATCTATGGATGGATTAAGGCAACCTTATGTCTGATGAAACATTGGAAAAAGATAAGACCTCAGTAGAGGTCTCTGAAAAAAATAACAAAGTTAAAAAAATCACCAACTATCTTCTTGCAACTATCGTTTTTTTACTGATTTTCAGTATGGTTTGCGATCGCATCATCCCCATCACGGATCAAGGGCGTGTTAAAGCCTATGTGGTTCCGATAAAACCGCAGGTTTCTGGACAGGTGATGGACATAAAAGTCAAGCCCAATCAACTTGTTGAAGAGGGTGAGGTGCTTGCTACGCTAGATAAGTCGGATTATGAGATAGCGGTTGCTCAGGCAGAGCAAAACCTTGAAATTGCGGGGCAAAATGTGGGGGCTCAAACTGCCAGCATCGCCTCAGCTCAGGCAAGGTTAACATCAGCATTAGTCGAGCGGCAAAATGTGCAAGTTCAAGCTGCGCGTGTTTTAGCCATGGCGGAAAAAGGTGTGGTCTCGAAAGCTGATGCGGACAAAGCGAGAGCCTCACTAGCTACCGCAAAAGCGAATGTGTTGAATGCTGAAGCTGACCTAGACAAAGCGAAGCAACAGCTGGGGGAAGATGGTGAAGAAAACTCCCAGATCAAAGCCGCCCTCCTGGCGCTTGAGCAAGCTCAACTCAATTTGGAGCGCACTGAAATCAAAGCGCCGACACCTGGAGGCGTAACGAACTTTAGTCTTTCTGAAGGTTTCTATGCTTCAGCGGGGCAACCAATGATGACCTTTGTATCAACCGATAACATCTGGATTGAAGCCTACTTCCGAGAAAACAGCTTAGGTAACGTTAAAGCGGGAGATAGTGTTGAAGTGGCACTAGATTTTGTGCCGGGTAAAGTGCTAAAAGGGCGCGTAACGAGTGTCGATTGGGGCATCGACTGGGGACAAAACAACCAAGCAGGTAAACTTGCCCAAGCAACGACTCAACAAGGCTGGCTGCGTCAAACCCAAATGTTGCCGATAACGATTGAGTTTGAGCGAGAAAAAGCGCAAGGGCTGCTCCGAGTGGGTGGGCAAGCTGATGTGATTGTCTATACCGATGATGGCTTCTTTTTTAACACCATCGGCAAGCTTTGGATTCGTTTGAAGGCGCTGTTGTCCTATGCAAGATAACCTCGCAGCAGAGTCAGAAGCACAAAGAAGGACAATACGGTTTATTGTTGGAGTTGGCATTGCCGTATTTGCGGCTGCCTATTTCAACTGGAGCCTTGCCTTTGTTGCGCCAGTGTTTACTGCTAAGTTTTTGATAGAGAAACCGAGTCTTAATAGCCAAACGGTTTATGAACTGGTTATCGCACTGGTTGTCACGATGTTTCTTGGCATGATGTTGACCGGTGGTATCACACAATATCCTTTAATTTTGATGCTGCTTGTCGGGCTCATGATGCTGTGGGGATATTATCTGTTTACTGATCCGAAATGGAATCTGTTTGCGTCAATCTTGCTCATAGCTGTACTACTGTTGCCTTTTATGGCGATTTCTAACCCGAGCATTTCATTCGTGCTTGCGAAAGGGCTATCCTTTTCCGGCATTGTGGCCATTTTAGTTTTTGCATTGGTGCATATTCTTATCCCAGAGCACAACAGAGACTTCAAAGGGTACGCTCAGCCTCAGATCTCGGACCAGCAGCGTTGGCATGCTGCGTTTCGCGCCATGATATTGGCCTTCCCTGTGGTGTGTTTCTTTTATGTTTTTCAGATCACATCTGCACTGCTCACCATGATTTTTATAGCCATTTTGTCATTACAAATCACGGGAGAAAAATCCATCAAGCTCTCAGCGTTTCTCGTGATCAGTAATGCAATAGGTGGTGTATTGGCCACTATCATGTTCTCGATATTGACTGTGGTACCAAACCTCATTTTCTACACTCTTGTGACTTGCTATATGGCTGCGGTGATGGGGAATAAGATCTATACCATCCCCGCTAAAGCGCCGGTTTATGTGACCGCCTTCAGTACCTTTTTAGTTCTCGTTGGCAATACAGTGAGTAGCACTGGGGGGGATATAGACAGTAATACCTGGGTTAGGATTTTACAGCTCGTAATGGTAGGACTTTACATGATAGTAGCGTCCTTCTACCTCGAAACTCGAGATTGGAAGTTCTTGAGAAATCAACATGCATAAAGATAAATCAAACGTAAGTTGGGAAACGATATGGACATAAAAGACGATTTTTCAAAACAGGCAATCGATGCTGCAATAAAAATTGGTGCGATAGCCATCTTGCTAATTTGGTGTTTTTCTATCTTAAGGCCTTTTTTAATGCTCGTGATCTGGGGGGGAATTATTGCCACAGCTCTCTACCCATTGGTGATCACTCTTCACAATAAAACCGGGTGGTCTGAGTCGAAAACCAGTTGGCTTTTGACCTTAGTGGGCGTTCTACTGCTCCTGTTACCCCTGATTGCATTGTCTACCGGTATCTATACCAATGCTTCCGATGTCGTTACAGGAATTCAAGATGGGTCGTTTGTGATTCCTCGTCCGCCAGAGGGGATGCGTGATTGGCCAGTCGTCGGCGATAAGCTTTATGCCTTTATCAATCTTGCCTCGACAAACCTTGAGGCATTGTTTGCTAAGTACGGTGATCAAATCCGGGATTTAATGGGCACGATTGCAGGGGTGGTTGGCTCGATTGGTGGTGGCTTTGTGCAGTTTATCGTCTCAACGATCATCGCTGGTGTGTTTATGTCTAATGCTCAAAAGTGTGAGTTAGCATTTGTGCGAATTGCTGAAAGGCTTGCGGGGGAACACGGTAAAGACCTTGTGTCTCTGTCTAAGTCAACGGTAAGAAGCGTTGTGCTAGGTGTCATTGGGGTTGCTATCATTCAATCGATACTATCGGGTATCGGTATGGCGTTTGTTGGTGTACCTGCACTAGGGATTTGGATGCTCGCGGTATTGCTAATAGCAATCATGCAATTACCTCCTGTCATAGCGTTATTGCCTGTTATTATTTATGTTTTCTCAACCAGTAGCTCCACTGTTGCAGTGATATTTTTAATTTGGTGTTTGCTGGTGAGCGGCAGTGATGGCGTATTGAAGCCAATGCTATTGAGTCGAGGCTCTGATATCCCAATGTTGGTTCTTCTATTGGGTGCGTTAGGTGGCATGGCAATGTCAGGGTTAGTTGGATTGTTTGTTGGGGCTGTTATTTTGGGTCTTACATATCAATTATTTACCGTTTGGTTGGGAATGAACGAAGGTGCAGATGCGCAAGAAGAAGATCACAAGGCAGGATAACTTTTACTTCCTGTACTTTGCATTAATCGCACTGTTCTTTGCGAGTGCGGTAGCGCAGCAATTTAACCCGGAAGGGCAAGAATCAGTCCTCTTTATGATGATTGTATGCCTTGCCTTTTCAATCGCGGGGATTAAAAGAGAGAGTGCTTTCTATCGCTCTTGGTATGGTGCTTTGTTGCTTCTTGCTGCCTTATCCGGTTTATTTGAATATTTTCAAGAGTCGAAAACAACGGTTGTTACGCTAATGGCTTTGCTAGCCTTTGTCGTGTCACAAACGTATTCGGCGCTAAAGCAGGTCTTTTCGACGCGAGAAGTTCATTTAAACCAAATTGTTGGCTCCATTTGTGTTTATATGCTGATGGGCCTTGCGTGGGCGATTATATATCTGATTCAGCTAGAGCTTTTTCCTGATTCATTTAATGGCTTAGAAAAAAAAGTATGGATGCACAATTTGTTCGAAGCGCTCTACTTTAGTTTCATTACATTGACGACAGTAGGTTATGGTGATATTTCTCCAGCGCTGCCTGTACCTAAGTTCTTTGTCTTCATGGAATCTCTGACGGGGAGCTTCTATGTGGCTATTTTGGTAGCGAGCTTGGTCAGTAGTCGCTTAAGTCAGGCTGAGCAAAGATAATACTTCGAGAATAATAAAATGCATAAAGGGGTATGAGTGCTTAGCTTATACCCCTTTGCTTTTTATCGGTACGTTCATTCAAATCAACGAGACACGTAAAAGTAGATCTTAAGGCCAATCCATACCAGTGCTTTGCCAATGAATCCAAGGACTCTAAAAGTAGTAGACAAGATGGCGCTTAGAAGTTGGTAGCTCCCTTGCATAATGACAAATAGATCAGAGTGACGAAATTCAGCAAAAGTGTTTTTGAACATAAGGGCTCGTTTGAGAACTCGCTTGAGAACTCGCTTGATAGGTAATGAACGAGCAAGATAATAGTGTGCTTGTATTGATTTAACTTACCAATTTTCGCCAGCGCAGCTGAAAATAGGTATCTAACCAAATATCAGGGAATTAAGCATGCGGCCTGGCATAAAAGCAAAGAATCCAGCGATAACAAACCCGCCAAGATAAACATTGAGCATAGTGACTTTATGCATTAACACATTACCCTGCCGAATGGCGATATAGGCTCTTGGAACACTCAGTATCACCACAATAGACAGTAGGTGTATGAAGCCAAAGTGATCGTAGTAGGTTGGTCCAACGCGTGCTGGCATAGCAAGGGAGATCACCGAAGAGGCAAGTAATAGAAATGCCGTAAAGCGCCCCACGGTTTTGTGGGTTTCGCTGCCCTTTTTGATAAAAAGAATAACAGTAGCAAACAGGAATGCAGGAAGGATCGTTGCCAAGTGCAAAAAAGCGAGTGTTTCGTATTCCATGGTGAACTCCTATGCAATCATACACTTAATAGTTAGGTTATATTCCTCCCAATTTCTAACTAAAAAGCATAAATAATGAGCTTGTATCATAAATGATAATCACATTCCTGACATTGATTATTTGATGAAAGCCCTCTGTATTCGATTTCTCCGACTATGCTAAAAAGAGCGTTAATTCATATGATTAGATAAACAAATTCGCTAAGCAGGTTAGGCTAGATATTTCAAGGATTGAGAATGAGTTGGATCAAGGTATGGCGACATATCGTCGTTGCTGTGTTCGGGCTAATGGTTGTATGCGGGTCACTGCTGTCAACGGCGTTGGCGAAAACGATCGACCTAACAGAAGCGGAAAAGCAAACGCTTGACCAGCGTGGTGTCCTCACTGTTGCACTTTTTCCCAGTAACTATCCCTACTCATTTATTGACCAGTCTGGTGTGTTTAAGGGAGTCGTAGCCGCTTATTTGGATGAGTTGGAAGCGTATTTAGGCCTCTCTTTTCGTCATGAGTTTTTCAACAATTTGGCACAAGCTAAACAGGCTTTATCTAACGGAGACGTTGACCTAATCCCATTCCCAGTCGCGAAAGACCCAAGTATATACGCACACACCGAACCATTTTGGAGCTTTGAACGGACACTCGTTGGCGCAGAAAACTCTGCTGCAATCATGACGCTTCGTCAGCTCAAAGGCAAAACGATAGCGGTTGCCAAAGGCGCACCACTGCCAAGTTGGTTTAGTGATAAGGGAGATGGGATAAAAATTGAGGTCTATGACGACTTACCCAATATGGTTGAAGCGTTAGTCGATGGCGACGTAGACCTTCTATTTGGTGAGCCGATTTCGCTGATAGAGTTTGGTCAACAGATGGGCAATGAAGCGCTTAAAGTGGTGAGCTTGGGTCAGCAAGGAATACGTTATTCAACGGGAATGACAATGCGTCTTGAGGATGAACCCATTGTCAAACTGCTTGATAAGGCTCTTGCCCATATTTCCAACAACACGCATAACAAAATCGCGTCTACTTGGCTTGAGGGCGCAGCAAATAAGATAGCCTTGCCGGGAGCAATGGGTTTTGGCTTACCACCTTATTTGTACGCACAAAGCTCAGGATTAGGGCTTGAATATGGGCTTTTACAGCAGATATTTTCACGCATGGGCTATCAGGTTGGCAATGTGACCCGCATGACACCTGATAACTTAGATCTAGCGATGCAATCAATCACGGGTTTAGCGTTCACATCGAGTATTGTGGAGAAGCAAGAAGGGCGCATCTATAGCGATGCGATAACGGAACTTGAGTATGTTGCGGTTAGTTTAAAATCACGCTCGATTCAATTGAGTAATGCAGAGAAGTTGAAAGTAGGGGGCATGATCTACGAAGGGCACTCTCCGAGTCAGATTGCGTTTGATCAACTGTTGTCCCAATATCGATTTGCTGAAACTCAAGATATAGCCGGACTCGAGCAAGGCTTTAGCCTGCTGAACGATAATGTGTTGGATTTATTGATGATCGAACGACGCGTCTTAAATTGGTATATCAACAATAGTCCTCAAGATCTCGATCTTTTTTATCAGCATCGCAACTTCTCAGTGTCCTTTCCCATTTATGTTGAGTTTGCCAGTGAATCACTAAGAGATCGTTTTAATATCGCCTTGGCTGATTTTGAAAATGACGAGATTGAGTACAACCGCTTTTTTGCTTCGCATATGAAAAGAAACCTCAACGGTCAGATCAAACGAGCAGAGCTATTGGCTGAAATCTACGCTTACCACCTGTTTTACGGTGAGTTGGCAAAGTTTGACTACGTTCTGAGTATTTTTGATACCGCCTTTGATATCGTCGCGATAGAGGGGTTTGAACAAGGCCGTTTAGACCCGAGTGTGACTTGGAAAGCAACGGAAGCTGGAATGATAAAAGTTGCTCAGATAGATAAATCACACTTATCTTTTATTGATATGGATGCGGTTTTTAATGGTAGCTCTGGCGAAACAAAATTAGGGAAATTGCGTATCTACCTTGATATGGCAAAGTTGATATCAAATCACGCTTACATTCCGGCACTTTCGCTATTTGAAGAGGTAGAGCCGAGGCTTTTTGAATACATTAAGGGGCTCTATGCCCAGTCCAAATTGACTGGTCAAATTCTTAATCTGACGCCACGTGAAGTAGCTTGGATAAAAAGCAACCCGGTGGTCACTCTCGGAGTCGACCCACATGCATTGCCTTATGAAGGTATCACTGATAACAATCAGTATATCGGCGTGATTAATGACTATCGGATGCTTATCGAGAATAAAACAGGACTAAGTGTCGAGCCTGTGTTAGTCAATCACTGGGGGGAGACAGAGGAAAAAGCGAGGCTTGGCGAGCTAGATATGATCTCTGCTGCGGTTGAAAATCGGCATTTCAGAGTCAACTACCTACCTTCTCGCGGCGTTTTTTCGAGTAAGCTTGCCATCGCATCGAATAAAGAAAACGCCAGAAGCTTAACCTTGAGCAACTTAAAAGGATGGAGCGTCGCCATTGTCTCTGGAGCGTCTAATACCCAGTATCTGATGCACAATTACCCACTAATCAAATGGCAAGCGGTAGAGAACACAGAGCAAGCTATGAAAATGCTTGATAAAGGGGATATCGACGCGGCAATTGATACGATTCATGTACTCAATTATCAAATTAATATGAGTGGCTATACTGATATCAATATCGTTGGTCGTTTAGATTACCAAGTGACGCCAACCTTCCATGTACTTAAATCCAATATTGAGTTGATGACCATATTGGATAAAGTGATAAGTCACATTACTGCGGCAGAACACAGTAAGATTCTCTCTAAATGGTCTACGCCGAAAACGATTGAAAAAATAGATTATCAGGTGGTTTATACCGTCTCATTTTTCGCTCTAGTTATCGTTGCCCTGATCATTTTTTGGAACCGAAAACTACAAGCTCAAATTGTGATCGCCAAAGAGGCAAAGCGGCAAGCTGAACAGGCACAAGAGATGATGTATGAGATGCTCGATACCTCCCCTGTTGCTGCTGGACTCATCAGTGATCAAAAAGCGATTTATACCAATGAACGGGCAAAAACCTTATTTGAACTTCACGGTGTCTCATTAGAAACCTTTGATATTACCTCTATCTACACGGATATCCGTATCCGTGAAAAGATGTATGAGCAGTTAGCTAAGGATGGGTTTGTATTCAACCAAGAGTTGGAACTTTTGACCCAATCTGGGAAGCCTTTTACCGCATTGACCAGTTATTACCTACTTCCCGAACATGACGGTAAGCAAGACCTGATTTTTTGGGCGTATGATATTTCGGATTTGAAGCAGCTTACAGTCGCACTCGATCAGGCTCGAGAATTAGCGGATAGGGCAAATACCGCGAAATCAGAGTTCCTTGCCAATATGAGTCATGAAATACGGACACCGATGAATGCGATACTAGGCATGTCTCATCTCGCACTTACTGAAGTTCAAAGCCCCACGGCTAAAGGCTATATCGAAAAAGTGCATCGCTCTGCACAGTCTTTACTACAGATAATTAATGACATTTTGGACCTGTCTAAAATCGAGGCGGGCAGTATGGGCCTTGAACATATTCCATACTCGCTCGCTGACACGGTTCAAGATGTACACGATATGCTGCTGGTGAAGGCGCAAGAGAAGAATCTCAGGTTTAGATATGATATCGACTCTTGCTTGCCCTCTGGGCTCGTTGGTGATCCGCTTCGCCTATCACAGGTGCTTTTAAACCTAGTAGGTAATGCCATCAAATTTACCAATCAAGGAGAGGTTCTCATTCAAGTCTCAGCTAATGAGTTGAACGAGCAAGAGTGTTGCTTCCGCGTTAGCGTGATTGATTCTGGCATCGGTATGACCCCGACACAAATGCAGGGCCTGTTTGATGCCTTCACGCAAGCAGATTCATCGACAACACGTCGCTATGGAGGGACAGGCCTAGGCTTAAACATCAGTCAAAAGCTGGTGGATGCAATGGGAGGAAATCTTGAGGTTGAGAGTGAGTACGGTAAGGGGAGTCAGTTCTATTTCACTCTAACCCAGCCTGTGGCTCAGTTGTCTGAAAAATCAGTTTCTGCGTCGCCACAAACTGTGTTCAATGGGCAGTCAGTGCTCTTGGTTGAAGATAACGACCTCAATCAAGATTTAGCCTTGGCGCTTCTTGGTAAAGCACAGTTAGACGTCACCGTCGCTGACAACGGTCAGCTGGCATTAGAAGCGATAGAGCAGCGTAGCTTTGATATTGTGCTTATGGACTTACAGATGCCAGTGATGGATGGCTATGAGGCGACTCAAGAGATACGTAAACGAGGTTATACGCTTCCAATACTCGCCATGTCGGCAAACATCATGCAAGACTCGAAACAACGTGCCTTTGATGCAGGAATGAATGGCTTCGTAGAGAAACCGATCATTATTGAGCAGTTGATAAGTGAGCTCAGCCGGTTTATTAAGCCTCAGGCAAGCGAAGCACGCACTCTTAGTAATCGAACTGATGTACATTTTGAGCATGATCTGTTTAGTGAGCAGCAACTACTTCAATCGGTATCAGGGGATAAGTCGCTGGCTATGCAGCTATTGACTCGCTATGCAGCGCGCTTGCAGCATTTCGAGGTAGATTTCACCACAGCAGCACAAAGTGATGAAAATAACGCATTGGAGCGTTTTGCCCATACGCTAAAGGGTAACAGTGCCACGATGGGGGCAAGCCAAGTTGCCAAGGCGTTTTCTGATTTAGAACTTGCCGCAGCTCACAATAATAATGAACAGATCGATACTTGCTTCACTATACTCAAAACACAGGTTGATAGGTTATTACCCGTTTTAGAACAGTACCTTGGTGAGAGTGAGAACGAACCTTCGGGTAGCCAATTACTGACTGCTCAGCAAGTCGCCACATTGAAAGCGAGTATCGAAGAATACGACATTGAAGCATTAAAGACATTGCGAAGTTGGCAACAAGAATATCAATTGGACCAACAGGAGATTCAAGCTCTGGTCACGGCATTGGAGTGTTACGATTTTGACAAAGCGCTCCAATGCTTAGAGGAGGTTAAAGTTCAGTAAGGGAACGGTCAATGTCGTGATTTGGTAAGTTTTTTGTTCATCTGCGCGTTAAAGTAGCGCGACTTTGTTGCTCAATGAGATGCATGATGAAACCAAATTCTGCCCGAACCTCACGTTCTATTCAGTATGGCCTCACTGCGGTGGTATTGATTTGTGCTTTATGTGTTTATTCCGTTAAGACATTTGCCAATGATTTGGCTATAGAAACCGATGCGTCTGATGTGATGTCGCAAGCGGAATATCAAGCCACATTGAATAACCGTGATGATTCAGAGATCACCTTACATGGGGCTCAGGCTGGGATTGCTCATGCGCAGGCGAAAATGGCGTTGTTGTATGAACAAGGCGATAAAGTAAAGCAAAGCGATGAAGAAGCCCTGTTTTGGTTTCAAATGGCGGCGAATCAAGATCATCCTCAGGCCCAGTATAACCTAGGTCTGATGCTGCTTGATGGGCGAGGAGCGGAGCAAGATCTGGCAGGTTCAGAATATTGGATTGAACGGGCTGCCCTACAGGACTACTTGCCAGCAATTTTACATTTGGCGCGAGGTGCAAATATCCATTCGCCCCTGCAAGAACAGGAGCTTCAATGGTTAACGACCGCCGCCGAGATGGGGGATGCAGTCTCACAATTACAGCTGGGTTACTACTATCTAGGGCAGTACTCGCTCGGGCATAACTTGTCTAAAGCGGAATTTTGGTTGAACAACGCAGCTAAGCACGGTTTGTATGATGCGCAATCAGCGTTGATTGAGCTGTACACATTATCGATTTATCAAATGGAAGACGAAGAACTTGCTCACCATTGGCGCCAAATCGCGGCGTTGAGCGCGGTGAGTTTAGAGTCGGATAAGAAGTAAAGGGAATGACAATGAAATTAATGAAACAGTGGCTAACGGCACTCACCATAATGTGCTTATCGTTTGCAGCCTCCGCTTCGATAGAGCGAATTACAGAGGTGCAAGACAAATTGACTCAAGACTTGGTGACACTCCAACAGGCCTCTGACTACGACCAGTCGTTTTTGGAAGATGTCCTTCGTCGCAAGAACCAAGCCTTGCGAGAGCGAATGACTCAATATGCAGCAGGCACAGAGGTAGATGAGGAGTCGTTTAAAGCACTACTCCAAGGTCAAATTGACCTAGTTGATGGATTAATTGAGTTCAGTGATGCCGATTTTGGGGCGTTGGCTGAGGCGAGCCGAAAAGTCGAAGGAGAAGAGAAACGCATCCTTGAGTTAAAAATGCAGCGTCGTAGTCGTATTTTAGATACCTATTTCAGTCAAATCACCTCATCGATTCAGTTAGCCAATCAATATGGTTTAGATGTCGCTGCTCTAAAAGAAGAGACAGAACAAGCCTTGATTCAGCGAGCAGGTTTTCTTGCTAATGTCATTCTCTACATTGATACCGAAAAGCAGGAGACTGAAGGCCGTCTTAAGTTTGTAAATGACACAGAAAAAGAAGAGCTGAATAACCAAATAATTCGCTACAACGAATACACATCAACGATGGTTATGGGGTTACAGGCGACGACTGGCCTGATGGAGAACTTTGGGCTCAATGTGGGTGAGTATAAGCAGCTGCTGCTGACAACCACTGGGGACATTAATGCGGATGTGTTAGACGTTCGCGTTGCGTATGGTTTGTTTGAAGAGTGGATGGTGTCATTCAAAGAGTGGGCATTCGATAATACCCCATCGATCATTGTGAAGCTGACATTGTTTTGTGTGATTTTGTACCTCACACGAGCCATCTCAAGAGTGGTGAGCAAAGCGGTGCGCAAGAGTGTGAAGCACTCAAAGATGGACTTTAGCGTGTTGATGCAAGATTTCTTTGTTTCAATGGCATCTAAAGCTGTGGTCTTTGTCGGTGTTTTGGTTGCGTTGTCTCAGGTCGGTATTGAGTTAGGGCCCCTATTGACCGGTTTTGGTGTTGCGGGTGTGATTATTGGCTTCGCACTACAAGACACGCTCTCTAACTTTGCTTCTGGTTTGATGATCCTTATCTATCGTCCTTATGATGTTGGCGACATGGTAAAAGTGGCGGGTATCCAGGGCACAGTAAATAACATGAGCCTCGTTTCTACAACCGTACAAACGATCGATAACCAACGCTTGGTTATCCCAAACAACAAAATTTGGGGTGATGTTATCAACAACATTACTGCAGAGCGCGTACGTCGTGTCGATATGGTATTTGGTATTGGTTATGGTGACGATATTGACAAAGCCAAGAGTATCTTCAATGAAATACTTCAAAGCGATGAGCGTGTGCTGAAAAGTCCAGAGCCGGTTGTGAAATTGCATACACTTAATGAGTCTTCAGTCGACTTTGTGGTGCGTCCTTGGGTAAAAACAGATGATTATTGGGATGTATATTGGGATGTAACGGAAACAGTGAAAAAACGCTTAGATGCAGAAGGCGTCACCATTCCATTCCCACAACGCGATGTACATATTTATCAGCACGCAGTGGATAGCAAAGAGAGCTAATTTAACAGCGGGCTTAAACTTCAAAGACACTCTTGGTTGTAACCAGAGTGTCTTTTTTTATTCATCTTTTTGAAATGGCGCATATTTATGGTGACAGCTTCAGAAAACGGAGAGTCAAAACCATGTTGAAAGCCCTAACCTATGCATTAACAGCGAGTACCTTATTTGTTCTGCCGAACGCCTTAGCGAATGATATCGCTCAAGGTGATGTGATTGAAGTCGAACTCAATCAAGTCATCCCAACGCAACCATCCGTTGGCTATGATCAAGTGTATTACAAGCTAGGTCGCTTCGAACATGATGAGAAAAAGCTGTTTGACGAGATCTGTGAGGCCAATGGTCAACGTGGTCTGTCTAGTTTTGATAAAGAGACATCTAACGCCCACGATTCAACAACATTTGAGTGTAAAGAAGCTGTGGGTGAGCGTACAAAGGACATGAAAACCATTGTAATTGCGCCTAATGGAGATTACTACTTAACGGATGGTCACCATACGTTTAATGTGTTTTGGACCATGCCTGAAGGCGGTGAAGACTTTCCTGTCCATGTCGTTGTAGACAAAGATTACCGCAATTTGGATTCCATGGATTCCTTCTGGGATGCGATGATCGCCGATGGTAATACATGGCTATTTGATAGTGAAGGTAAGGCGATTGTACCGAATGCGTTGCCTCAATCGTTGGGCTTAGAGAATTTCCAAAATGACAGCTATCGTTCATTGATGTACTTCTCTCGTGACGTGGGTTGGAACAAGCCTAAGCAGCCAGTCCCATTTTTGGAGTTTTACTGGTCTAAAGAGGTACGCCAAGAGATTGACTTGAATGATTATGATCTGGCAAGCAAGCAGGGTTACACGAAAGCGATTACAGATGTTAGTCAGTTCTTGCTCTCTCTAGATACTAACGATGTTGGTGGTTCTAACAAATCCGCAAAAGAGATGGGTCAGTTTGAAGAGTTCCAACAGAAAGGGCTAGATAAACAGCTTCGCGAGGGTAAAGGTAAAGTGTCTTACATGATTAACTACAAGACCGCACTCAACTAATCCAAACGGTATTCGATTAGAAAAGCCAGCTTCAGATAGCTGGCTTTTTTGCATCTATTTTTCGCCTTACTCGAAAAAACAGCTTCTTATAGTAGACTTAATTAGAGTGACTAAGAGGGCGGGAATGGTGCAAGACGATCGGAATCAACTCAATGTAAACCATCAAGGCTTTACCTTAATTGAGCTTGTTGTGTTGATAGTCATCTTGGCCATACTGGCGGTGGTGGCTTTGCCGAAATTCGTCAATCTATCAACCGATGCTCGTCAAGAAACCATGCATACTGTTGGGGCTGCAATGCGTTCCGCTTTAGAATTAGTTCATAGTCAAGCCGTGGTTGAGGGACAAGACATTGAACAGGGTCAGATCTATATTGGAAACGTGTTGCTACCCCTTTACAACGGCTATCCAGCTGTTGACGGAAGTGATAGCTTTGATGAGTTAAATGAACAGCTTAAAGCTTGGATGACCATAGATAGCGTGAGTAAAACAGCGATTATTGCCAATCCAGAGGCTGCGCCTTTTTTTACCGATAAATCCTCCAGCCAAAATCAAATCTATATCTTTTTTAGTGATGCTCCAACAGAAGGAAATCGAACTGAATACGGGTGTCAGGTTAGGTACCAAAACCCTGAAGGGGGGGAGGTATCAGTAAGAGTTCTTACAGATGAATGCTAGATGGGAATAAAATGACAATAAAAATCGAGAGTTTCAAAAAGTGTTTAATATTGGGCGTAGCAATCGTATTTAGCGGGTGTGCCAGCTACAGTATTACCGAGCAGGAAATGACAAATTATCTGCAAGACAACGTGAGCTTAGAGCAGTCTCTTGGGGTTGAAAACGTGATGCACGCACAAGTCTCTGTGGATGATCTTGAAGTCAAAATTGGACGCGCAGATGCAGACCGTATCTCTATTTTTGCCAACACTAACGCAGATGTACAAATGCTCACTTTGCAAAAACTTGGGCTAGATCTCGACTTGGAGTTTAGTGCCATACCTCATTACGACCAAGACACGGGAGAGATATTCCTGAAATCTCTGCGCCTAGAAAAGTTAGACGATCACAACAACTTACTCACGCCCGAAATCAAACAGTTTATCGAGCCTGCGGTCGCTTTGATTGGCACAGCACTCTCTAACCAGCCGGTTTACAAGCTCGATAGTGCCAAAACCCAAGAGGCTTTACTGAAGTCTACGGACCCACAACTTGTGATTAAAAACAATAAGTTGGTCATAGAGCTATTTAATTAAATAGCGCAGTTGTTGGGGGGTATTGTTTGATTATGTGCCTTGCTTGGCATGGAATAGAGCACGAGGGTTGAAGCCTGTCACCATCATGGTACCGGACAATATCAAGCCAGTGCCCAAGATGGTATTGAGGCCGATTGGCTCATCAAGGAACAAATACCCCCAAAGAATACCGAACATAGGAATCAAGAAGGTGACAGAGAGAGCAGAAGCGGCACCTTCATCGGTGACTAATCGGAAAAACAGCAAATAGGCATAGCCAGTACACACGACACCCAATAAAACGACCGATGTCCACTCAATAGGTGTTGGTTGTCCTCTCATTGGCATAAAGAACAGCAATGGGATCATCCAAAGCGTTGCCGCCCACATGCTGCCATGAGCGTTATCAAACGATTCGATGCTCGGCGCAGTTTTGGTGTAATTGGTGGCGAGTCCATAGCAAAACGCCGCCATGATGCCAGCAATAATAGCAGGTATCGAATGCGCGCCAATTCTTGCTCCGTCGATCCCAACCAAAATGCCTACCCCGATAATACCAATTAGAAGTCCGACTCCACCTGTACGAGTGAGTAGAGTTTTATGCCAGAAGAAGGCGATGATTGCCCCCCATATAGCGGCAGTGGAGTTTAAAATCGATAAAGTAGAGGCGTTAAGTGTCTGTGCAGCGTAGGCAAAGAGCGTAAAAGGTAATGCGGTATTTAGAAGTCCGAGTGTGAAGAAGTGCTTTTTATGTGGGACAAAAGCTAAGCGTTTCTTTAAATACAGTGATACGACAAAAAGGCTAATCAAAGCGAAGCCGACTCGAAACTCAATCAAAAATGCTGGGCCAAAGGTGTTAGCAGCAATACGTGTAAATAGAAACGAGCCACCCCAAATAGAGGCCAGTAACACGAGACGAAAGAAACTTGAAGCAGACACCGACACCTCCTGTGTCTTTAGATTAAGCTTGCTTGATATGAGTGGCCAGAATAGCAAAAAGCACGCTCTAGAGCGTGCTTTTTATTAACCAAAGCTAAAGTAGCTTACTGTTTCTTTAAAACTTACAGCTTCTTAGAGAACAGAGCTGCTAGGCCGATGATAACAAGACCCATCACCATGATAGCACCTTTACCACTGTCGAAACCACTCATGATGCCAGCGATAGCAACGATAGCGATTAGGCCAGGGATAATGAACTTCACTAGGTTGTACCATAAACCAAACAGTGGGAATGAAACTTCACCATCGTTTGTGATCTCTTTTTCTAGCTCGTCACGGTTTAGTCTCCAGCCTGCGAAGATACAGATGAACATACCGCCAACCGCTAGGAATGTTAGTAGGTCGAAGATATCGAATGCGCCAGTATCGAATAATGTTGGACCTACACCACCAAGAGATAGTGAAGCAAGAACACACAGAGATGCCATCACAACAGATGCTGAGATTACCGCTGTAGGACGCTTCATACCTTTCTCATCGATTAGGTAAGAAACCACAACTTCAAGCAGTGATACAGAAGAAGTCAATGCAGCAACACTCAAGCCTACAAAGAACAGTAGCGCAAGCAGTAGACCGATCATGCCGCCCATTTCAGCAAATAGCTGAGGAACAACAACGAAAACTAGGCCAGGACCTGCAGCCGGTTCCATGCCGAAGGCAAACATAGCTGGGAACATTGCAATACCCGCAAGGATAGCAACACCTGTATCCATT
The DNA here is from genome assembly GCF_030409635.1 of Vibrio agarivorans. NCBI lineage: Bacteria > Pseudomonadati > Pseudomonadota > Gammaproteobacteria > Vibrionales > Vibrionaceae > Vibrio > Vibrio agarivorans. Next base: position 429,011 of record NZ_JAUFQF010000002.1, read on the forward strand.
GCCGTAACCATTGCCGTGTTTTGTACTAGGTTCTCTTTCTTCTTCAGGTAAGAGCCGTATGTGATCATCGCACCCATACCAAGGCTGAGTGAGAAGAACGCTTGACCAAGAGCGGCAAGAACAACGTTGCTGTCTACCTTAGAGAAGTCAGGGCTGAATAGGAATTTAAGACCTGCTTCTGAGCCTGGTAGAGAAAGGCCTTTCACTGAAACAATGATAAGGATAACGAACAGTAGAGGCATTAGAATCTTACCCGCTTTCTCGATACCACCTGAGATGCCGCGAATAACAATCAAAATGTTTAGGAATAAGTAAAGTGCCATCCACATTAGAGGTTCAGTTGGGTTTGAAATGAAACCACCGAAACTGTCACCAATCGCTTCAGGCGTGCTTAGAAGGCCTGAAGCAATTTTGAATATGTAAGCAATTGACCAACCACCAACAACTGGGTAGAAGCCCATGATCAATAGGCCACTAAGAACGCCCATGATACCAACGAAACTCCAACGACGGTCATTCGATTTGAATGCACCTACTGCTGAAAGACCGGTTTTACGACCAATCGCAAATTCAGTCAGCATCACGCTGAAACCAATAAAGATTACAAAGAATAGATAAATGGCAACAAATGCACCACCACCACTTTCGCCGGCAGTGTAAGGAAACTTCCAGATGTTACCAAGACCAACAGCTGATCCCGCTGCTGCCATAATAAAGCCTAAACGTGAGCCCCAGGCGTCACGTGGCTTTGCGTTTGTATTGTTCACCACTACTTCTCCAAAATTTAGTGTTTGCAATCAAAAAGCGCCGAAAAGTTGGTGTGTAATTTTTTGTACACAGCAATAAAAAGAGTAATTGGCGCTTAATATTGACTAAGTAAACCAGTTTGTGACTTGCCGATAAACCCTTTTTTGATCTTTTTCGCATTTTTCTTCGATTTTTGTAGCTAACTGCTGATTTTTTAAACGTTGGTTGGATAATTACCATCAAACCTAAGCACAAAAAGTGAAAATCGGCGATACAATTCGGTCAAATTCAATAGAAAAGGATGAAGTCATTGAGAAGTGTAACGCTTGGTTACATTCTTGCGCTTTTTTACAAGCGATGAAAACAATCCATGTTCTATTCAGGAGCATTATCGTCTCAACTGGTACCGTCATTGTACAAGTTGATACTGCAATTTTAGCTTATAGAAACTTAATTCACTGGTCTACCTAGGCCTAGGCACGCTGCAGGTAGAGTTAAGTGCCGCTCTGATGTTATATGGCAGAGTTTATAACTAGATATCAAAAGCTATATAACGCCATTATCTATAGATAAACGACATGAAAGATGATCCGCTATATCTTCGAGATAACAAAAAACTTTCCTTTAAGGTGTATGTAAATTTTTACATGCAGAATCCTTCATTAACTCGTGCTTAGCAGCGTCAGTGAAGAGAGTGAATTCCATTTAGAACATCCAACGCAACAGTAGAAAAGTGAGTTTTGCATCGTTAGTTGAAAAATGTGCATTTATAGCTCATTTATAAGGGGTGGATAGGCTAGTTAAGACTGAATGATACGCGGCAATGAAATGCAAATGAAAATAAAATGTAAACATGTGTAGAGGTTTGATTTGTAGTATTTACTCTAGTTTTGATTTTAGGGAAAATTTAATTTTGATATTTTGAATTAATGTACTAAAGCAATGTATTCTGTTTGTTTTCGTTTTAATTCAGTGGCTTACGCAATAGCTTTACGGCGTGATCTCCTGTGCGTTTTTTATGCAAAATGGTTTTGACTTGTAAATAAAACTGTATTCTAATTGTAACACTTTATGGTTACTTTGGATTTACGGCTTATTTCAGATGTTTAAATGTACATGCCCGTCCATCTTTGTTTGAAGTTGACTATTTATACTTCTTACAAGTTTGATTCAGGCATCAGTTTGCTGCGGAGAAACGGAGTTCAGATATGAAGAAAATCGCTTTGATCACAGGGTCAAAAGGGGGCATTGGCTCAGCCATCTCAACGAAGTTGGTTGCCGAGGGATATAGAGTTATCGCGACATTTTATACGGGTAACTACGAATGTGCCTTGGAGTGGTTTAACGAATGTGGCTTTAGCGAAGAGCAAGTTCGCCTTTTTGAACTAGACGTGACGAATACGCAAGAGTGCGCGGAACGTCTAGCGTCACTTCTTGAACAAGAAGGAACGATCGATGTGGTGGTCAACAATGCAGGCATAACTCGTGATGGAGTGTTCAAAAAAATGTCAGCAGAGGCTTGGTTTGATGTCATCAATACTAACCTCAATAGCGTATTCAATGTGACCCAACCACTGTTCTCAGCAATGTGTGAGAAAGGGGGAGGTCGAGTTATTAATATTTCTTCAGTCAATGGTATCAAAGGCCAGTTTGGACAAACTAACTATTCTGCTGCCAAAGCAGGAATGATTGGTTTTACGAAAGCGTTAGCTTATGAAGGCGCACGAACTGGAGTCACAGCAAACGTTGTTGCACCAGGCTACACCGGCACACCAATGGTAGAGCAAATGAAAACGGAAGTTCTTGACTCTATTCGTTCAACTATTCCAATGCAAAGATTGGCAACCCCAGAAGAAATTGCTGAGTCGGTCTGGTTTCTAGCGAGTGATGCTGGTGCCTATATCACAGGAGAAACACTGTCTGTGAACGGCGGCTTATACATGAATTAAGGGAATAGTTGATGGAAAAAGTATTTGTTGTTGCGGCTAAACGCACGCCGCTAGGAAGTTTTTGTGGTTCACTGAAAGATCTCAGCGCTGGCAAGTTAGGTGCTGTAGCGATTAAAGGCGCACTTGAGGCCGCAGGGCTAAATGGCGAGCAAGTAGATGAAGTGATTGTTGGCAATGTGGTGGGTGCTGGTCAAGGTATGGGCGTTGGCCGACAAGCCTCTCTCTTTGCTGGTATTCCCGATTCTGTTCCAGCTTATACCCTCAACATGGTCTGCGGTAGTGGAATGAAGACAGTGATGGATGCTGTCTCTCACATTCGCTCAGGCGATGCGCAAGTTGTTGTTGCTGCGGGTGTCGAAGTGATGTCACAGATTCCTTTTGCACTGCCTTCTTCAGTGCGTAACGGCAACAAAATGGGCGACCTTGCGGCTAAAGACTTGTTGGTTAGCGATGGCCTAACCGATGTCTACAATCAATACCACATGGGTGTGACAGCCGAGAATATCGCTAAGCAGCTAGGGCTGACTCGAGAGCAACAAGATAGCTATGCACTCAATAGCCAACAAAAAGCGGTTGCAGCGATTGAAGCTGGGCGTTTCAGAGATGAAATTGTTCCAGTAGAAGTTAAGCAGCGCAGAGAAACCGTAGTCTTTGATACCGATGAATACCCTAAATCAAATGCAACGATGGAAGGCCTAGCGAAACTTCGCCCTGCCTTTGACCGTGAAGGTACAGTAACAGCAGGTAATGCCTCGGGCATTAATGATGGTGCGAGTGCGCTTATCCTTGCTTCAGAAAGTGCGGTCGCCAAGCTGGGCTTAAAGCCACTGGCAGAGGTCGCAGGTTACGCACAATCGGGGCTTGACCCACAAATCATGGGCTTAGGCCCAGTTGAATCAGTTACTAAGGCTTTAGATAAGGCTGATATCTCTATTCAAGATATTGACGTATTTGAACTCAATGAAGCCTTTGCCGCTCAAGCATTAGGGGTGATACATCAACTTGCTGATGTTCACCGCGTTTCCGCTGAGAGTATAAAAGACAAAGCGAATCATAATGGCGGAGCGATTGCTCTAGGCCACCCTCTAGGGGCATCGGGTAACCGTATTTTGGTTACTTTGATCCATGAACTCAATAAGCAAGATGGTCAATATGGCGTGGCATCCCTCTGCGTAGGTGGTGGAATGGGCACGGCGGTGATTGTAAAAGCAGTGAAGTAAATCTGGGACTACCTATCAAGATGTCGTTTAGACCGGATAGATAGCGCCTTATGGAAATATTAAAACCTCATCAAGGAGAATTACCATGTACACAGATCTATTTAAATCTTTCACAGATCAGTCTCAAAAATCAATGGAACCATATTTCAAGTTTAATCAGTTAATGACAAAAAACGTAGAAGTGTTAACTGAACTTCAATTGAACGCTATTCGCGCGTACAGCGACATGGGCCTAGAGCAAATGAAAGCGGCGGCAAGCGTTAAAGATGTTACGTCTCTAACTGCGTTTAGTGGTCAACAACTGAATGCACTGACCAAGCTATCTCAGCAGATGATGGATGACAGCAACAAGCTTCAAGGTATTGCTAAAGAGTTCAAAGATGACGTTGAGAAATTGACTTCTGAGAACCTAAAAACAGTGACACCAGCATAAGCTGACTTTTCCTGTACCGCCTGATTGGTGTGCGGGTAGTTCTGACCTGTTTAAGGCGTTTGTCTGTCCGAAATTGTCAGTCAATGCAAAGGAGCGGGGGAGCTTTCCCCCGCTCTTCATTGTTATCAAGCGATGAACGAGCTAAGAGGTCATGCAATCCAATCGCTTTATTTGAGGCGGGCGTCTTTCCGAACTTAGGAGTCAAACTATGTTTCCTCATCTCCTATCGGACTACCTCGTAAAGCTTCAAGAATCCAATCAGCAATGGTGGGACGAGTTTGAAGTCAACAAGGCAGCCGTGCAGTCACCTCTTAATAAAGCGCTACAAGAAGTGAACTTTGAAGATACAACCAAGCTGTTTGAACAGGCCGTCAATCAACCTGCTGCGTTACTTGAGCTCCAATCAAACTGGTGGGAGCAGCAACTGCAAATTTGGCAGAATGTCGTGCTTGGCAATACAGAACAAGTGGTCGAAGCGGAACGTGGCGATAAACGTTTTTCTGACCAATCTTGGCAAAATGAAGCCATGTTTAGCTTCATCAAACAGTCTTACTTGCTGTTTAGTAAAACCTACCTTGATACAATAGATTCAATTGAAGGCTTAGACGAAAAATCAAAAGAGCGCATCACGTTCTTCTCGCGTCAGGCTATCAATGCATTATCACCGTCAAACTTCATCGCAACCAATCCTGAGCTACTAAAGTTGACCCTTGAGCAGAACGGTCAGAATTTGATTTCGGGAATGGAGCAGCTCAAAGAAGACATCGACTCGAGTGCTGATATTCTGAAAGTTCGTATGACGAACAATAATGCATTCCGTCTCGGTGATGATGTAGCGACCACAGCCGGTGATGTGGTGTTCAAAAATGAGTTATTTGAACTCATCCAGTACCGTCCGCTCACCGAGCAAGTGAACTCAACACCACTGTTGATCGTGCCGCCATTTATCAATAAGTACTATATTCTCGATCTAACCGAGCGTAATTCGCTGGTGAAATGGTTGCTTGAGCAAGGGCACAGTGTGTTCATGATGTCTTGGCGTAACCCTGGTGTTGAGCAAGCTCAGGTTGAGTTTGGGGACTATGTGACCGAAGGTGTCGCTAAAGCAGTGACGGCTATCGAAGACATTACAGGACAAGAGCAGATTAATGCTGCTGGTTACTGTATCGGTGGCACGGTGCTAGCGTCTACAATCGCATACTACGCTGCGAAACGCATGAAAAAGCGCATCAAATCAGCTACGTTCTTCACAACATTACTCGATTTCTCACAACCTGGGGAAGTAGGGGCGTACATCAATGATACGGTTATCGGAGCGATTGAAGCGCAGAATAATGCTAAGGGATATATGGATGGGCGCTCACTCAGTGTGACGTTTAGCTTACTTCGTGAGAACAGCCTGTACTGGAACTACTACGTAGACAACTATCTCAAGGGTGGTAGCCCAGTTGATTTTGACCTGCTTTATTGGAACAGTGATAGCACTAATGTTTCAGCAGCTTGCCATAACTTCCTCCTTAGAGAGCTTTATCTTGAGAACAAGTTGGTACAAGACAAAGGCGTTAAAGTGGGTGGTGTGTGGATTGATTTAAACAAAATCAAAATACCGAGTTACTTTATCTCGACCAAAGAAGACCATATCGCACTTTGGCAAGGCACCTACCGTGGCGCGCTGAATACAGGCGGAAATAAGACATTCGTTCTTGGTGAATCAGGTCATATTGCCGGTATCGTTAACCACCCAGCGAAGAAAAAATATGGGTATTGGTTGAATGATAATCTTGATGATTCTGCTGATGAGTGGTTTAACAATGCAGAGCATAAAGAGGGGTCTTGGTGGACACACTGGGATCAATGGCTAGCGCAATACAATGCAGAAGAGAAAGTTGAACCGTTTAAAATTGGTTCAGAAAACTATCCTGTATTAACAGTTGCACCTGGTGATTATGTGAAGCAGGTTTTGCCGATTGAAGAGTCGTAATGACGTACGTTATCGTCTTTTGACTAGGTAAATTGATTAATAAAAGAAAAGTGGCAAAGCCACTTTTCTTTTATTTTTTGAGGGGGGGAGGAATGTCTTGCCTCAGGAGGACGGTATCAGACCTCTTTATCTTTGCCGAGCGACAATAGCCAAAGTGACACTGCAGCAACCCCAGCAAAACCACCAAGGATAATGACTGGCATAGCGCTATAGCCAAGTACGTGCCAGATAACCGATTCTAATGTACTCAATGTCTAACTCCTTATTGCCAGCCTTCAACGCCTTCCATATCAGGAAGTTTGTGCGCGATACCTTTGTGACAGTCTACACAGGTTTTCTCACCAGACGCGAGTGCTGTAGAGTGCTGTGCGGCACCACGACTGCCTTGCTCTGAGAAATCCATGTAGTCGAATTCATGACAGTTTCGACATTCCAAAGAGTCGTTCTTCTGCAAACGAGACCATTCACGCTCTGCAAGGTGGCCACGACGAGCTTGGAACTTCTCTGGGGTATCGATAGTGCCGATGAAGTGTGCAAACAGCTCTTTTGATGCTTGTACTTTACGTACAATCTTATCTGTCCATTCATGCGGAACGTGACAATCAGAACAGATAGCACGGACACCAGAACGGTTTGAGTAGTGAATAGTTTCTTGGATTTCAGCCACAATCGGTGCGTGACATCCAGAACAGAACTCTTCCGTATTGGTTGCTTCCATACCGGTGTTGAATGCGCCCCAGAATAGAAGACCACCAGCAAAACCTAGAAACAAGACAACGCCAGCCGCTGCCTTACTAGGGGTTGTTAGCCTCTTCCAAAACGCTTTAAGTATTTTCATAATTTGCCTCTCTCGTTGTCGCGATTAACGACTAACGTAGTGATTCCACTCGCTCGAAATTGTTCTCAACTAGCGGTTTCGCTTCGACTTGAGGAACATGACATTGCAAACAGAAGTAACGACGAGGTGATACATCCGAAAGAACAGCATCTTGACGGTTCACATAGTGTGTCACACTGATCTTGGTTGCCCCCATTTCTTGCGCGTTCTTCCAGCTATGGCACGCTAAACATTTGTTTGCATTGAGTGATACTTCGTAGCTGCGAATACTATGAGGTACCAATGGAGGTTGGAACACATAGTCACTCTCAAGAGCATGCTCTTTTGGATAGTCTTTAAAACTATCTGATGGACGAGTATCTTCCAATTCCGCAGCACCTCGCAGAGACTCAAGGCCGCCAATACCGCCTGGGTTATCCAGTTCGGCATGAGCAACCCCAGCCGCCACAGCACATACAGACAACAGTGCGATTAGTAGTTTTTTCATCATTCAATCTCCGCCCTTGTGGGCTAAATCTTTAATCAGGTCACAGCGTGTGCTGTGACCTTCCGTTCGTTCTTTGCGTGTTAAGCAACCTTGGTGATCTTCACTGGACACTTCTTAAAGTCAGTCTGTTTAGACAGTGGGTCAGTGGCATCAAGAATCAGCTTGTTAATCAAAATACGAGCATCAAAGAACGGTACGAACACCAAGCCTTGAGGTGGTCGATTACGACCGCGTGTTTCAACACGAACGCGCACTTCACCACGCTTGTTAGAGATTAATACTTCTTCGCCGCGACGTACGTTATGTGCTTTTGCATCGTCTGGGTGCATATAACATATTGCATCTGGCACTGCTTTATACAGCTCAGGTACACGACGAGTCATGGTACCTGTGTGCCAGTGTTCAAGAACACGGCCTGTACACAGCCACATATCGTATTCGCTATCTGGTTCTTCCGGTGGCGCTTCGTATGGTGCTGAAATTATCAGTGCTTTGCCGTCTGGCTTACCATAGAAGTCCCAACCAGAACCTTCTTTTGCATAAGGGTCAGAACCCTCTTTGAAGCGCCATAGCGTTTCCTTACCATCAACGACAGGCCAGCGCAGACCGCGAACTTGGTGGTAAACATCGTATGGTGCTAAGTCGTGACCGTGGTCGCGACCAAACTCTGCATACTCCTCAAAAATACCTTTTTGGATGTAATATCCGAAGTGATGTGCGTCGTCGTTCAGTTCACGAGCTTCTTCGATAGGGAACTTATCGATTTGGCCGTTGCGGAACAGCATGTCGTACATAGTTTTACCACGATATTGTGGTGCTTTAGCTAGCAACTCTTCGTCCCAAACCTCTTCCATCTTGAAGCGTTTTGAGAATTCCATTAGCTGCCACAAATCAGATTTAGACTCACCAACAGTCTCAACTTGTTGATACCAAGCTTGAGTACGACGTTCAGCGTTACCGTAAGCCCCTTCTTTTTCGATCCACATCGCTGTAGGAAGGATCAAATCGGCGGCTTGCGCGGTTGCTGTTGGGTAGGCATCTGAAACAACAATGAAGTTTTCTGGGTTGCGGTAGCCAGGCAGACGTTCATTGTTGATGTTCGGACCAGCCTGCATGTTGTTGTTACATTGAACCCAGTAAGCGTTGAGTTTGCCGTCTTTCAACATACGGTCTTGTTGAACCGCATGGTAGCCTGGTTTTGGTGGAATAGTGCCATCAGGCAGTTGCCAGATTTTTTCAGCAATTGCACGGTGTTTAGGGTTTGCAACCACCATGTCAGCAGGCAGTCGGTGAGCAAATGTCCCGACTTCTCGAGCTGTACCACACGCTGATGGTTGGCCAGTTAGAGAGAATGGGCTGTTGCCTGGAGTAGAGATTTTACCGGTTAGCAAGTGAATGTTGTAAATCAGGCTGTTCATCCATACGCCACGCGTATGTTGGTTCACACCCATTGTCCACAAAGACATCACTTTCGTATTTGGATCCGCATACTGCTTAGCGAGCTCAACCAGTTTCTCTTTTTCTACACCTGAGATTTCGTGTGCGCGATCAAGCGTGTATGGAGCGACTGACTTCTTGTACTCTTCAAATGAGATCTTACTCATATTGCCAGAGTTCGGGTTAGCAGCCGCTTGCTGTAGTGGATCATCGTCACGCAGACCGTAGCCGATATCAGTATCAGCTTGACTGAAGTTAGTGTGCTTGTTGACGAAGTCCCAGTTAACAGCATCATTTTCGATGATGTAATTGGCAATGTAGTTAGCAATTGCAAGGTCAGACTGAGGCTTGAAGATGTAGCCATGGTCAGCAAGCTCGAAAGAGCGGTGCGTATAAGTTGAAAGCACATTCACACGAACATGTGGGTGACCTAAGCGGCGGTCGGTAATGCGTGTCCAAAGAACAGGGTGCATCTCTGCCATGTTGGAACCCCACAGAACAAATGCGTCTGCGTGTTCAAAGTCATCGTAACAACCCATTGGTTCATCGATACCAAATGAGCGCATGAACCCAACAACCGCTGATGCCATACAGTGACGGGCATTCGGGTCAATGTTATTCGAACGGAAGCCCGCTTTCATCATCTTCGCAGCAGCGTAGCCTTCCATTACTGTCCATTGACCAGAGCCGAACATACCAACACTTGTTGGGCCTTTAGCTTTAAGTGCGGTTTTCCACTTCTCTGCCATGGTGTCGAAAGCCATATCCCAAGAGACGGGGGTAAAGTCACCATTCTTGTCGTATTTGCCATCGGTCATGCGCAGAAGAGGTTGAGTTAAACGGTCTGAACCGTACATGATTTTTGACAGGAAGTAGCCCTTGATACAGTTTAGGCCTTTGTTTACTGGCGATTCAGGGTCACCTTGTGTTGCCACTACCTTGCCATTTTGTGTACCAACAAGGACTGAACAACCTGTACCACAGAAACGACATGGTGCTTTGTCCCATGTGATCTTAGTTTGGTCTGAGCTCGCGATCAGGTTGGTTGCTTTTGCCGGTAGTGTAATACCAGCAACAGCAGCAGCTGATGCGGCTGCGTTTGCTTTCACAAACGCACGTCTTGTCATTTTCATGCTTCACCCTCGATTTGGGAATGTTGTATTCCAGCGTCTTTATATTGAAGTTCCGTCTCTTCAGAGTTTGATTCGATCTGGTGATACACCAGAACCGTACTCAGAACGTTCGGTAAATTGTTAATGGCGTCGATCGTATCGGTGATGAAGCCTTGGTTTTCTGTTTCTAAAACCACAACTATTTTGCCCTCTGGGCTATCACCATAGATTTCAGCGCCTTCGTATTCCGTAATCTGTTTCTTGATGATCGCTAGGTGGAGTGGATCACAATGAACGACTATGCTCGAAATGTGCACCTCATTTAGTGCCATGGGTTATATTCCCTTTTGTAATTGGTTGCTCACATTGATTGCTTTACTCGGACAGGCCGACACACAGGCTCCGCATCCGTTACATTCATCGAGGCTCACCTCTGGTTGAGCCACTTTACCCAACTCAAGCTTGAAGCCTATTGCCATCGGCTCGCAGAAATCTCCACAGCTTCGGCACTCGATATTCTGTTTAGCTAAACAGTTTTCCCCAATGGTTGCCTTGATGTCCCAAGGCGATTCTTCTTGAGCGTTAAACAAGCCTTCGGGACAAGCCTCTGCACAGCGGTAACAAAACGTACACTCATCAAGGTTAAAGTCGACGGTTGGAAAGCCAGCGTCACCTTTGATAATGATTTTGGTTTCACATGCTATAAGGCATTGACCACATTGGGTACAATCTCGGGTTAGAGTTTGTGGAGAAGTAAGCCAAGGCAATTGATGGTTGAGCTTTATATTGCTTTTTCTCGTCAAAAAACGTCGCTTGTTGAGATCGACCACTTCTTTAGTACTCCTCTCATTGTTGCGCAGATGTTAAAAGTATAGTAAAGAAAGCCATTAACAACCTGACATAATTAAACATATAAATTGTAGGTTTGATCATATTTCTATAAATACCCCATAAGGGTTAATTGGTATCCAGCGTTGTTTTAGATCAATAATTAGAGAGCGTAGCGATCACATATTGGTAGGTTGGGTTAACTGCTTGCCTGTCATAGCATTTTAAAGGGTATTATTTTGCCGCTATCAAAAAGAAAAAAATCGGTCACGAAGAATATCGTGTACGCCATGTCGCTTATTGTCCTGCTCTCAGTCGCGACGACTAGCTTTGCGATCTACACCCTCACGTCGAGCTTGAATGACGCAGAAGCCGTCAATGTGTCGGGTTCGATGCGAATGCAGAGTTACAGACTTGCGCACGATATCCAGATTCAGTCTTCCGATTTTGAATTTCATATTCAGCAGTTCGAGCAATCGATTTTTTCCGAATCTATGCAATCACTCGATGATTGGCGCGTACCTGATCACATTGCCAATGATTACCAGTTATTAATAAAACGCTGGCAAGAGCTGAAAACTGTTCTTGAAGGGGAGCAACCACAGCGCTACTTGCCATTGGTGGCGAGTTTTGTGAAACAAATCGATGATTTTGTTCTAAAACTGCAGATATTTTCTGAGCAGAAAATTACCAAGTTGACGGTCGTTGGTGGTCTTGGACTCGGTGGTATTGTTTTGGCGAGTATCTACGTTGTGTTGTATGTGCGTAGAGAGATTGTTTATCCACTAAATGAGTTGGCTATAGCCAGTGAGCGGATTCAGAATCGTTCTTTTGACGTTGAACTGTCTCATGAGAGCAAAACAGAGATGGGAGTGTTGACTCGAACGTTTTCTAACATGGCTAAAGACCTTGGCAAGCTCTATCGGGGTTTAGAGCAAGCCGTCGATGAAAAGACACAAGAGCTTCAGAAAGCGAATACCTCACTGCACGTGCTATATCGGTCATCTCAAGAGTTAGCAGATGCACGGATTAACATCGATAACTTCCAAGCGATATTACGCCATATTGTGAGTATTGACTCCATTGGTAAAGTCCAGCTCGATATAGATGATGACGATAGTTCTGTTTCCTTGTATGAAGGGGAAGCGGAACAAGCGGAAGTGATTCATCGAGAGCTGTATTTAGATGGTGAGCACCTTGGTTCGCTCCATTTCTACTGCATCCAAGACGCGCCAGAGCGCACATTGTTAGATAACTTTGCGCAGATACTCGCCAGAGCGATCTTTTACAATCAAGCTCAAAGACAGGCAGAGCAACTGTTGTTAGCCGAAGAGCGAGCGACAATTGCCCGCGAGTTGCACGACTCTCTGGCGCAATCACTGTCCTATTTAAAGATTCAAGTCGCTTTGCTTAAAAAGCAGATGACTAAACTGGAAATGTCTAGCGGTGCTGCAAACACGGTTATAGAGTTAGATACTGGCCTTTCAGATGCTTATACACAACTTCGCGAGCTATTAACGACATTTAGACTTACAATTAAGGAGGGCAATTTTGGTGTGGCATTGAAAGAAATGCTCAGTCAGCTTGATGACCAAACCTCCGCCATGATTGTCCTCGAGAACGGTTTGTCATCGGTAGAACTTGATGCTCACCAACAGGTGCATTTATTGCAGTTGATTCGTGAAGCGACGATCAACGCGATGAAGCATGCGGATGCGGGGCGAATACAAGTCTCGTGCTCGGAAGAGCAGGGTGAAATCGTCGTGAGTGTGGCCGACAACGGAATTGGCTTTGGTGATGGAGAAGCGAAAATAAATCACTATGGCATGAGTATTATGCGTGAGCGTGCAGAGCGACTTAACGGTCAGCTTACGGTAAACTCGCAACATGACAGCGGAACAGAAGTCCGACTCGTGTTTTCTCTAGGCACCAGCTAGGCATGGCTAGTATGGAACAACAACCATAAGAGGTCTCAAGACCCACTGACCTAACGAATAGGAAGAGCAATTTGACAGTAAATAGAGTGATGTTGGTCGATGACCATCCTTTGATGCGTCGAGGTATCAATCAATTACTAAGCTTTGAAGATGACTTTGAAGTTGTTGCAGAAGCGAGTAATGGCACGGATGCTGTCGCGCAAGCGAACCAATCGAACCCAGATTTGATCTTGCTTGATCTGAATATGAAAGGCATGTCTGGACTCGATACACTAAAGGCACTGCGCACGGATGGTATTGATGCGAAAGTCGTGATCTTGACAGTATCGGACAGCCCGTCAGATATTGATATGCTGGTAAAAGCGGGAGCGGATGGTTATCTACTTAAAGACACAGAGCCCGATGAGATGGTTCGACTCGTTCGTGAATCTCTAAATGGCCAAGCAGCGTACAGCGATATTGTGGCCGATTACTTGGCCAACCGTGGACAAACGAAAGATAATTTTGATGACCTGACCGATCGCGAAATGCAGATCCTCAAAGAGGTTGCTCAAGGTTTCCGCAACAAGCAAATTGCCGATCGACTGTTTATCTCTGAGTCGACCGTGAAAGTACACATGAAGAGTTTGCTTAAGAAGCTGCAAGTGGCATCGCGTACGGCTGCCACCATTCTCTATCTTGAGCGCTTTGGCGATATAAAGAGTTAACGATTCCACTCAATGACGGCGTAGAGTTGGACGTATTTACGAACCAGCTCTTCGTTGTTCATGCGTTTTAATGGATGAGCAATCTTTAAGAAATAAGGGCTTAAATTAAAATGCTCTTCGAGTGTTTGGCTTAATTGCGAATCACTTTCGTACAGGCTGACTCCCTGAGCTTGGTATGCATTCATTTCATCAGGTAATACACCCGTCCACCAGTGAATAAGCTCTCGGCTGCTGTGACTTCTCGTTAGCCAGTGATCACTCAAAACCAGCAGTAAATCATTTGGCTGAATGGCAAAGCCAAACTCACTCTTCCACTGGGCAATGTCCCTTATCAGTTTATTTCGATAGGTTTTACTCGCATTCATCATATGCTGCGTGATCACCCAAACACTGCCTAACTCACACGTCACCCGATAGTGGTGGGGCAAGTCGCGTTTTGGTCGCATATCCAAAGGTTGAGTCGAACTGCTATGTCCATATTCACTGAGAGTGCTGTTCAAGCGACGAGTGTACGCCAAAGCCATATGATGCTCGGTCATGCCGCGATTATGAATGGCAGGGTAGTGTCGTTCACACAGTTTTGAGCAGTCCTGCTGAAACTGGCTGATACTTTGAATCAAAATATCCGATAACAAAGAGAAGCGCTCCTAAATGTCCTTTTCTTTCCTCACCAAATTTTGGCTCAGAATCACGCTAGTGGAATATCAAACAATAGCATAATCACTTTACTAAATAGATGACAGCAAAACACTTTTGCTTGCTTGTTCAAAAATTTTGAATGAATTCATCAAATACGCCTACTTTTGTCAGGGCTTCAAATAAAAAATACTAAGCTCACGTTAAAGGTCACGAGTCCTCAACGCTTTTATTTGCACCTTTTTGTTGGTTGAGGAGATAACAGTTTATGGATGAAAAATGGCACAAGTGAATCAGTACAATGTTGTTTCAAGGGTTCTACACTGGGTGAGCGCCCTTGTGATTATCGGCATGTTTGCTGTCGGTTTGTGGATGGTCGATTTGAGTTACTACAGTGAGTGGTATCGCACAGCGCCTCACTGGCACAAATCTGTTGGTATTCTCATCGTAGCCACCACACTGTTTCGTTTGCTATGGAACAAAGTGGTCAAAACACCGCAAATCGATGGCACACCATTGATTCGCATGGCTGCACATCTTGGTCATTTAGCCTTGTACGCACTTATCTTGGTGATTGGTATCTCTGGCTATTTGATCTCAACAGAAGACGGTCGCGGCATTGAGGTGTTTGATTGGTTTACCGTGCCAGGCCTTGGACAGTTATTTGAAGGGCAAGCTGATCTCGCTGGAGAAATCCATTTTTATGCAGCTTGGTCTTTAATTCTTTTAGCAGCAGGGCACGCACTTGCTGCAATAAAACATCACGTAGTCGATAAAGACGACACGTTACGTAAAATGATAGGAGCATCAAAATGAAGAAATTAGGACTAGTAACAGGTTTGGTAGCGGCGTTGTCTTTGCCAATGAGTGTGTCAGCTGCAGACTACATGATTGATACTAAAGGTGCGCATGCATCGATCAACTTCAAGGTCAGCCACTTAGGCTACAGCTTTATCAAGGGTCGTTTTAACAAATTTGACGGTGACTTTTCATACGATCCAAATGATGTCGCGGCTTCTAAAGTTAATGTGACAGTAGACACTCGCAGCCTTGATTCAAACCATGCAGAACGTGACAAGCATATCCGCAGTGGTGATTTTATCGATGCCTCTAAATTCTCGACAGCGACCTTTGCCAGCACAGGTGTGATGGATAAAGGGGATGGTCAGCTTGATATTAGCGGTGACTTAACGCTACATGGTGTCACCAAACCAATCGTGATTAGCGCTGAGTTTATCGGTGCAGGTACAGACCCATGGGGCGGTGAACGTGCTGGATTTTTGGGTACGACACGCCTAGAGCTCGCAGACTTTAATATTCCAGTCATGGGCACATCGAGCTATGTTGATATGGAGCTGCATGTAGAAGGCATTAAAAAATAGAGTAAATGACACCACTCAATAAACTGCATTCTTAGAACAAAAAAAAAGAGGTGGCCATGGCCACCTCTTATTCTTAATTTCCCAAAATAGTTGTACGTTTCACTCCGTTCAGGCCGCTATTTCCAATCAGCTAAACATCATGTCACGCACACGAGGCCAGTTATTATTTAAGGCTTAACCCGTCCTCGTTATTCTCATGCAATTTCTAATCGAGACACCGCTTTAGCGCCATCGTCTTCATAGATTTTTCGCAACTCAAGCATCACGCTATCGCGAGTAATGGTTCCGATAAATCGACCGTTTTCTAGCACAGGAAGTAAACTTGGCTTGCTTACTTTCATCGCTTTAACGCGCTCTTCAATTGGCTGTTGAGGGGCGCTTGCAGTCGCAATACCCATCGCAGTGACAGGATAAAGCTGTTCTTTATCGATACACATATACTCTATGATATCCACCAAGCGATCATCAGCATCTACGGCTACTACATCACGACTCATCAAGTCGACGACTTTTGTCCCCTTACTTGGCAGGTAATTTTTGGACCAAAGTGCCACCATCACATCATGCGTTGAGAGGAACCCAACGAGGCGACCATTAACATCACAAACTGGTGCACCCGAGACGTTCTCTTCCAACATCAAATCGATCGCTTTTGGCACAAGCGTATCGGCACTGAGCGACAGTGGTTGAGTATTGGTAATATGCTTCACTGTTTTACTTGAAAGCTGATCTGTCTCTTTGACAGACACAATTTCAAGGCTTTGAGTTATCGAACTCACATTTGCGGCTTTTAGTTGAGGGCGACGGTAGATACACCAGTTAGTGAGTCCTACCAATACCGCTCCACCAAAAATATTGCCCAACGTGACAGGTATCAGATTCGCCATCAAAAACGTTGATACAGTAAGGTCACTGTATTGTTGAGGCTCTGCTGCTACCGTTTGCCAGAATTGCTCTGGTGCAAAATGAGAGATAACGATGCCGAGTGGCACCATAAACATGTTTGCAACCGAGTGTTCAAATCCGCTCGAAACGAACATTGAAACTGGCAAAATCATCAATAAAGCTTTTGTTAGGGCATTGGCAGCGCTGAAAGTCATCCAAATGGCTAAGCAAACCAATAGATTACACAGCACGCCCAAAGCAAAGGCTTGTATTGGTGTATGGTGGATCTTATGTTGAGCAATGTTCAACGCATTCAACCCCCACTGACCATGATTCAGCATGAATAGGCCAGCAGCGGTGATCATGAGTAGCATGAACATCGCACCGATGAAGTTTCCGATGTACACCTTGGCCCAAAGAGACAGCATCTTTTTCAGTGAAATTTGGCCGTTTGCCCAAGAAATACTTGAAAGCACTGAGCTGGTAAACAGCTCACCGCCGCACAACACGATTAAGATAAGCCCTAAGCTGAACGCAATTCCGCCGGTTAAGCGGCTGAGTCCCCATCCAACAGCATTACCACCCGTCGTAACAGTGATATAGAAAACAAAAGCTAAGCCGATAAATGCGCCTGCCATGACGGCAAGCCCCAGCGTCATACTGCTGGTCTTTTTCGCCTTGTTGAGAGCAAATTTCTCTGCCTCTGCCATCATCTCCATAGGTGAAAATAGGTGGTTATTACTGGAATCTACGTTACTCATGCGTCCCCCAATGTTTGCACATCTTTGTTCCCCTTCGATGTTTTAACTTAGGCTTCCTGCCCAAGTGTCCTGCTTAAATCTATCAAGCGACGACATGATAAGTAAAATTGATAATATTGAAAAGGTAAATCACATTTTCTTATACGGAAAGTATGATTGCTTTTTAGGTTAGTTGCGGGTTTTTCGATGTGAGTGGAGAGAAATAATCAAAATTGAGACAAAGTGGACTAACCTTCAGATGATGACTTTAGTTTAAATTGTTGATTTTAAATTGTTATTTTATTTAATGAGCTGTTGCCTTACTCATTCTGGGTATAAAGTAATACAAATAAACGTACCCCAAATCCCTCTCTTCTTTGCCCGATGACTGCTGATTAATGCGAATATCCCTATCAGAAAAACTGATAGACAAGAAAATCGATGGTTGAAGCGCACTCCAAGTTTTCGTCTTTACGGCGACGACAAATCGCCTTCAAACCCTCAATTTGAAAAAACGATAGTCGCGTTCAAGATAATTGATAGCCTTGATTAAGATGGCTAGACGAGAAAGCCGCGACAGTAACAATAGTAGGCTGTCAGCGGCAGAACAGGGGGGCGGTTACGTATTACCATTGGCCATGGTGACAACACGTTTTAGTGTCCAGCGCAATAAAACCGGTATACATTCGGCACCTTCTTCCTCGCAATGACCTACGATAGCAAGCGCAAGGTCGGGCTTGGCCTTTTTCTTTAATACCCTGTGAACCACTTTTTTTGCTGGGATCGGATGGTCTGGTGGAATTTTTACCATTTGTCGGAAGAATTGCTCAAAACCATTTTGGTAGAGGAAGTGTTCAATATCTCTATCGGGCAACTCCGTGAGGCGATGACGCTCTTGTTCTTCGTCCAGCATCGCTTTCACGGTAGCGGCGTACTTTTTGCCCGCTTGATCGCCATCAGTGACTACGTGCCAATCAATATCAAAGGCTTTAGCGACCTTTATCAGTGATCTCAGGCCGGATTGCGCGAACTCAATAATCTGCACACCTTCTGCGGCGAGGTTGTAGCCACAAATATTGGCAATTTCATTGAACAGCCAGACCTCTGTTTCACCTTCAACCAACAGCCAGCAACGCGCGAACATCGCCCCGGAGCGGTGAAAACGAATATGAAAGCCGATACGACGCAGCTCATCGTGAGACAGTTGAGTACCTTTGACATAACGCGCCACCGTGCGATCGGATTGACGAACCAAGCGCCTTATTGAGTGTATCGGCACCTGGCCGAGCAACTCTGAACTGTTGGTTGTGAGAATCTTTTGCATCGGGAGCAGCTGCAATAGCCCCCAAGCTCTCGCCATATGGGTTGGGTGCAATCGGCCTTCAGGATCTTCTATCAATAGAAGCGGCCTTGCGCAGCGTCTTAGATTGGTTGGCCCTTTCGCCTGCAGATAAGCATTGAGTAACCCCAGCATCAGAAGCCGAGTTTGCTTGCTGTTGGACTCATGAATGGTTTGTGACAGTGTTTTATCACTCGGGCTGCTATGAAATAGGCCGTCTCGTTGCTTACGCGGGTTCTTATTGGTGTTGTGCTTGAATGAAAAGTAGTGCTCAACCAAATCGTTCATCGTATTGAGGCTGCTTTTTATTTCGCCTTTATTGACGTGACCAGGCACCGCCAATAAGCGGCGGCAGGTGTTGTGAATACGTTTTTCTGCTCGGGTATTCGTGTCGTGTCCGTTGTTGCCTTTTGCGTAACGACGAGCATCACGCAGACGGATCACCGGATGCAGGGACATTAACTCCTGCGCGAGCTTCTCACTGTGATGAAGGTGCAGTGGCTCTCCTTGCGCATTAAGAAACGCATAGCGAGTGGTAATGTCTTTGCCATCTCGACTGGCACTTATCCGATAGTAAATGCGGTTCTTTTCATTGTCGTCTTTTACCCACACCGGTTTGATCTTACGATAGCGGCCAGCGCGTATTTCTACATCGTCATTAGCAACAAAAGCGAGAACGATTTGTAGATGTTGGGTTTGCGGGTGGGCAATCGCATAGTCGACGTGAAAATCCGTCATAGCAAATTGATATAACTCGCCAGAGGCGGGTAGTGCGATTGACAGAGCATCAAGAAGAGAGGACTTACCCCAGGTATTTTCACCAATGAGAGTGGTGAGCTCATCGAACTGCAGCGAAAGGCGTCGAATGCCGCGAAAGCCTGAAACTTCTATCCGGTCTAGCTGCATATCGCCTCCTTAGTGATAAACAGCATATGCATTTAGAGTATAGTAGAACAAAATTTTTCGCTGATGCTTCTCTCACAAAAACAGCGACTTATCATTGAACCGCTATTTTAGGAAAAAGAGTTAATGAATTTGTCATCTGCTTCGCGATAGGATAGCGGTGAATATAAAGAAGAGAAGAGTCTATGAGCGAAAAACGCCATAAGCCCGTCAGAATGACGGTTGCCCACATTAATGATACCCACTCCTATTTTGAACCTACGTCACTGCAGCTGCACCTTAATCATGTCGAACCGTCAATAGAGCCATATGTGAGTGCGGGTGGCTTTGCCCGAATAGCAACGCGCTCAAAGCAGCTGCGAGCTCAAGCAAAGAGCGAACAGCGACAGTTTCTATTCCTGCATGCCGGTGATTGTTTTCAAGGCACCCTGTATTTCTCGCTGTTCAAAGGGCGAGCCAATGCAGACATGCTTAACGCGCTAAATATTGATGCGATGACCCTTGGTAACCATGAGTTAGATATGGGCAACGAACCCGTTGCCGATTTTGTGCAGCGTATCGACTTCCCTTTTCTCTGTGGTAACTGGGATCTGTCTCAAGAGCTGATGAGCAAAGAGAAGCGTATTGGACAGCATAATGGCGTCTATAGCTATGACCCAGTAACCCGCGCTGCAAAGTGGATAACCAAAGAGGTAGATGGCGAATCTGTGGCGGTGTTTGGCTTATCGATAGATAAAATGACCGATATTGCCAACCCTGACTCTGATACTCCCTTTATCCAAGCGCTGGATGTCGCTCGCCATACTGTGAATGCGATTCACCAAACTGGCATTAATAAGATTATTTTGCTCAGTCATTTGGGCTATGAGCAAGATAAGGCTTTGGCTCACGAGGTGGAAGGCATCGGCTTGATTGTTGGTGGTCATAGCCATCGATTGCAGGGGGATTTCTCAGCGTTAGGTTTTGCTGACGATGAGGCCTATGGTCAGCATATAAACGGCACTTACGTGGTACAAGCGGGCTACCATGCGTTGTCGATGGGGCATTGCCATATTGATTTTGATGAGCATGGCCAAGTGACGTGGTTTGAAGGCCAAAATGAGTTGCTGTTTGGTCGCCGTGTCTTTCTCGATGCAAGTTTGAGTCAGCCACGTAACGATGCCCAGTATCAACTTGCGTGTGACTGGATCAAAGCTCAAACCAATGTGGTGATCTGTAAGAAAGACCCAGAAGTGCAGTCTTTGCTGCGGGATAAATACATGCCGAGAGTAAAAGCGCTCTCAGAGCAGGTAGTAGCGGTGTTAAGTCAACCGCTACGCCACGTTCGACTGCCAGATGAAAAAGGTGGTAGTGAACTTGCCCCTATGGTGGCAGAGTCATTCCTTTATGCGATGCGCAATTTAGGGCATGACATTCAATTTGCGATGCATAATGCCGGAGGCGTACGCAGCTCTTTGCATGCAGGAAGTGTTTCCGTTGCCGATATTTCCGGAAAGCTTTTGCCCTTTGCCGTTCCGATTGGTGTGTATCGAATTCATGGCCAAGCGCTAGCTGATTGTATAGAAGGGGCGATTAACAATGCCACGAACAACGGCGTAGAGGGCACGGGGTCGGGTTCTTATCCATATATGAGTCGCCTGCGTTTTGATTATGATGCTCAAGCGATCATCGGGCAGCGTGTGACAAGTCTGGAAATCTGCGATGACCAGGGACAATGGCAACCAGTTGAAAAAAATAAGATTTACTGCGGTACATCGTCGGCTTATACGATGAAGGGAAAAGAGGGCTATGATGCTATTTTGCAGCAGGAGCCCGGTTCTATTGTGACCACATTGTCGATGGCAGATTGCTTTGCTCAATACCTCACCGACTGTCACTCGGCTGAACTCGAAACAACCTATTCGATACATCAATAGGTGTTAATTAGAATAGTCAGACAAATTGGCATACCCTTTGCATTGTCACAGTTGAAGCCATTTATATTTATAAACGGTTCTGTGAATAAATTATCCGTCTAGAAAGGGGATAAGCTATGTGGCGCAAGGACTGGTTTGATGCTGCGATGGTAATGGTATGGGTTGGCGCTTGGGCGGCGTTGGTCTATTTGATGCCTTTTACCTTATAAAAATACACGCCTAAGAAAGCCGTAGTAAGTGATTGCTGCGGCTTTTTCTTTATCCAAAACGTTCTCACTTGCCGCACTTTTCATCAATCGCTATCGGTTCTAGTGGTTAACGCTATGAGTTTCAGTATGATGGAGTCAGTTGGCCTGTTTGCGAATACCATTATGAAATTTATCCATACCTCCGATTGGCACCTTGGGCGTCAATTTCACAATATGTCACTGCTTGACGATCAAAAAGCGGTGCTTGCCGATTTTATCCACTATCTAAAAGCCAATCCGGTTGATGCAGTTGTGATCGCCGGGGATATCTACGATCGTTCCGTGCCTCCAACCGCAGCGATAGAGTTGATGACACAGACGTTAGATACCTTATGCCAAGAGATGCAAATACCGGTTATTGTGATTCCAGGTAATCATGATGGCGCTCAGCGCTTGGGGTTTGCTGCGCAGCAGATGAAATCATCAGGACTGCATATCATCAGTGACTTCGACGCTATGATGACGCCGGTGGTGCTGCATAGTGAATCGGCTGGAGAGGTAGCATTTTATGGTATGCCTTATAACGACCCAGAGCAGGTGAGGCATTACTCTCAGCAACCCATTTCATCGCATGATGAGGCTCATCAGTGGTTGTGTCAGCAGATTCTATCAAAAACCGATAGCCAGCAAAAAAATGTGCTGCTAAGCCACTGCTTTGTTGATGGCGCAATGGAATCGGATTCAGAAAGACCGCTTTCTATTGGTGGCTCAGATCGCGTCAGTAGTGACCATTTTGACCCTTTTGATTACGTGGCTCTTGGGCATCTACACCAGCCACAGAAAAAAGGCGCTGAACATATACGCTATAGTGGCTCATTGATGAAATACAGTTTCTCTGAGCAACACCAAAAAAAGGGAATGACGTTGGTAGAAATGGATGAGCAGGGCTTTAAAAGTGCGACTCATATCGATTTCACTGCTCCCCATCAAATGCGCATTATTGAGGGCGAGCTTGATACGCTTCTGCAGATAGGTAAAGACGACCCGCATGCTGATGACTACTTACTGGTTCGCCTGACCGATCAACACGCCATTTTAGACCCGATGGACAAGCTTCGTGCGGTCTACCCCAATGTTTTACACCTTGAAAAACCAGGCATGCTGATGGGAATTGAGCAAGAGGTTGGCCGAGCAAAGCTTGCGCGAGGCGAACTAGATATGTTCAAAGACTTTTTTAGTGAAGTGCAAAAAACAGAGCTAACGTCAGAACAAAACGAGGCCATTCAAGCCGTGATTGAGCAACTGAACAAATCGAAAGGGCAGATGTAATGAAGCCGATAAAACTCACGTTTCAGGCCTTTGGCCCTTTTGCTGATAAGCAAGAAGTTGATTTTGATAAGCTTGGTCATGCTCCCTTATTCCTAATTAATGGCCCTACGGGGGCGGGTAAAAGTACCCTTCTCGATGCGATTTGCTTTGCCCTTTATGGTGAGACGACAGGCAGTGAGCGAACGGGCGATCAAATGCGCTGCGATCAAGCCGATGCCAAACAACTCACGTTTGTTGATTTTACTTTCTCGCTTGCAGGACAGAATTACCGTATTGAGCGCAGCCCAGAACAACAGGTGCCGAAACAGCGCGGCGAGGGTACGACTAAGAAAAGCCACAGTGCATCACTTTATAAACTGGATGGTGACAACGAGATTCTGCTTGCTCATCGCCCAAGCCCGGTTGCCAAAGAGGTAATTGAGTTGATGGGGCTGGATGTGAAGCAGTTCCGTCAAGTGATGGTGATCCCGCAGGGGCGTTTTAGAGAGCTGTTAACCGCGAACTCAAAAGAGCGCGAGCAGATCTTTGGGCAACTATTTTCCACCCATATCTATCGTGATATAGAGCGTGTTCTGTTTGAACAAGCGGCGGATATCCGTAAGCAGAAAGATCAATTTGATAATCAGATCAAAGGCGTATTAGAGCTTGCAGAAGTCGAAACAGAGGATCAATTGCAGGCCGCGATTGAGGAGCACACGCCACAAGTTGCTGGTGCCGCAAAAATGCTCGAAAGTGCTAAACAAGCACAAGACATAGCGACACAACAGTGGCAACAAGCAAATAAAATTGTCGAGAAGTTTAAGGCTCAACAAAACCTAAAGCATCAACAGCAACAGCTTGAGCAACAGGCTCTGGCTGTCGATGAGCAGCGTAGTCAGATTAAGCGAGCGCGTTTAGCGACCGCTTTATCGGCGGCGTATCAAGCGCAAAATACCAGTCAGAAAGCTTTTGAGCGCGCCGTACAAAAGAGTGCTCAAGCGCAGCAAGCTCTCAAGGTCGCAACGGATGAGCAATCGCGTGCTCAACTCGGTTTTGAGCAAGCAAAGCAGCAGTCTGAACAACTCCCAGAGCTCGAAAAACGCAGCTATCAGCTGCATGCTCAAATAGAACAGCTCAAACAATACCAAGCGCAACAGGCAAAACTCGTGGCTGCAGAACAGTCATTATCGAGTATTGGGCAGGCGATGAAAGCGACTGTTTTGCAACAACAAGCGGCTCAGAGTGCTTTAATACAGGCGCAACAACAGCAAGAGCAGGCGAAGCAAGCCAGCCTAGAGTTACCTGTGAAAGAGCAGCTTGAAAAAGCCCTCGCTAAACAGCTAAGTGTGCTCAAAGAGATAGACACCACACGTCAAGCCTGTGCGCAAAGCCAGCAACTCTTAGCTTCCGCGACTCAACAGCTTAGCCACTATCAGCAGGCGTTCAACCAAGCTAAGACCTTTGCTGACCAACAAGAGTATCAATGGCACAGCACACAAGCTGCGCAGTTAGCTCAGTTACTCAATGACGGTGAGGCGTGCCCAGTATGTGGCAGCGAATCACACCCTTCCCCAGCAATGCACCAAGGTCAATTAGTTACCAAAGAGGACGTCGATCATGCGCGCTCGGCCCAGCAACAAGCCTTCAACCAAGTTGAGCAGCAGCAAAGGATAGTCCAAGGCTTTACGGTTGAGCAGGGTAAAGTCGACAAAGCGTTAGAGGGTTGGAGTCGCTTGCTAAATGAAGAGTTGAGTCAAGACCCACAACAGTTGCTACAAGAGCAAAGCCAAGTCAGTCACGAGCTCAAAGCGCTACGATCTCTTAGCATTGAAAAAGCCCATCAACAGCTTCAGCAGTGTGAAGCACAAGTGGCGGAGCTAGAGAAAAATTACCAGCAACATGAACTTGTAAAGCAGCAATCACTGCAAGAAAAAAACAACCTTGATGGTCAGTTGGCTACGCTCAAGGCAAGTCTAGGTGATGCTCACGATATAGCGAACACCACGAAAATGCTCGATGCGACCAAGCAAGCGATTGAATCTAACAAACAGGCCTTTAACACTGCTCAGCAACACTACACCAAAGCCCAGCAAGCACTGGCAGTTGCTACCACCACGGTACAAGCAGATGCACAGGCGCAGCAAGAAGCAGAAAGTGAAGCGAGCAAGCAAGCTCAACTTTGGCAAGAGCAACTGGCGAGCAGCGATTTTAGTGATGTTGATGCATTTCTTAAGGCGAGCTTGAGCCGTGAACAACTAGACGGGATCGAGCAGACTATTGAGCAGTTTGATAAAGCCTATGCGCAAAATCTTGGGGCGTTACAGCAAATTGACTCAGAGCTTAAAGCGGTTGAGCCGCCTGACCTACAGGCTTTGTCGTCTAGTATGGAGCAAGCGAGCAATGCTTATCAGCAAGCACTGTCACAGCACACGCAAATTCAGAGTGTGATGAACAACCTCACCAAGGTAAAAGCCCGCTTGGCTGACTTGTATCTAGAAAATGAAAAGCTCGATAAAGCATACCAAGTGTTTGGTACATTGAGTGATGTTGCCAATGGTAAGACGGGCTCGAAAGTCAGCTTACATCGATTTGTGCTTGGGGTGCTGCTTGATGATGTGTTGATTCAAGCCACGCAGCGTTTGCGACTGATGAGCAAAGGCCGCTATGAATTGCTGCGCAAAGAGCAGCGAGCAAAAGGAAACGTGGGTTCGGGCCTAGACTTGCTCGTTGAGGACGCGTATAGCGGCAAAACCCGCGATGTGGCAACGCTTTCTGGCGGTGAGTCATTT
Source organism: Vibrio agarivorans (assembly GCF_030409635.1). Taxonomy (NCBI): domain Bacteria; kingdom Pseudomonadati; phylum Pseudomonadota; class Gammaproteobacteria; order Vibrionales; family Vibrionaceae; genus Vibrio; species Vibrio agarivorans. Next base: position 454,773 of record NZ_JAUFQF010000002.1, read on the forward strand.
ATGGCTGCACTGGCACTTGCGTTAGGCTTATCGGATGTCGTTCAGTCATACAGTGGTGGGATTCGTTTAGATACGCTGTTCATCGACGAAGGTTTTGGCAGTCTTGATCCTGAATCGCTGGATTTAGCGATCCAAACCTTGATGGAGCTGCAACAGACAGGCCGAACGATTGGTATCATTTCGCATGTCTCAGAGCTAAAAGAGCAGATGAGTTTGCGAATTGATGTGAGTCCTTCACGTAGGGGAAGTCAGTTGTCGATCAGTCAGTAGTTACCTATTCTTTCTTCATGATTAACAGTAGTTTATGAAAAAAGGCTCAGAGTCATTACGACCTGAGCCTTTTTCGTAAAAATCAAAGCTAGTGGCCACTCATTTTCTCATTAACGAACCGAGACAATTTCAACTCCGGCCAATACATGGTGAAATAACGAAATGTTACCCATACCACCATGCAGGTGGCGATGACTAGTTCGACAAAGCCAAATTTGTGCAGCCAATGCCAATGTGGGTGAAAGTTATCGAAGAAATCGGTTAACCGCGCCATGGCGATAGCGCTGATCACCGAAGGGAAGGTCACTGCGGCAATGGATGGCTGGAAGCGCAAGCGCATCAAGCGGAAATAGCATAGATAGATAAACATCGTCATGGTGACGGCAATGCCAGCCAGAGCGCCCGTGAGAATAGGGTCAGGGTCGTTAAAATTGACTAAGTAGGCAGCCAGCGTCAAGTTGATTGGGGCGGCCATAATCGCCAATGTGGGGCGCGCTCGCTTAGGTAGCATGCCTTCAAACATCAGACGGTAAAGCACAACTGGCAGCATAAAGAAGTAAATCGTAATACAGATCTCTACCAGCGTAACGGAAAAGACGTTATAACCAAATTGAGTGCCCGCCAGTGAGCTGCTGATCATCCCTACCGGATACAGGAACCAGCTTGGAACGATGTTGGAAATTTTAAAGCTCTTTAGCTGTAGGGCAAAGAACACCAACATGTTGGTTAGGTGGATTGAAATTGCCACCATCCACAAAGGATACGCAATCCAAGGGGAAATAAGCGCAAGGTAGTCACAAAGTATCAGCATTGCCATGCTGATAGGTGCCATCAAACTGCCGCTGATAGGATGACGGATATCATTGAAGTAGAGGTGGCGATGCATCACATACTTGATGAGCACCGGCCCTAATAAGAAAGCACCAAAGGCGGCAATGAAAGGCTGTAGATCCACTCCAATGCTCGGCACATAGAGTGCCCAAGCTTGGCCTAAACCAATAACACCAAGGGCAAGTGAGGCTTGCGATGTGGGTACATTTTGGAATTGGGTAAGTCTTCTCCAGTTCAATGTCGTATCTCTAGTAGCTCAAAGTCAGCGAATGCAGGGTGGCGGCTAGTTTAGCAAACAATGGCTTATGAGTGGAGATGTGATCGCTGTGACAGTTTGAGATAAATCACTAAACTAAGTTTGCATTTCGGCGATTTTGTACCATATTTAAGTTGTAAGGCAAATCAATCAACTTCGCATGGAGGACACGAAAGCCTTACCTACAATTTGGATGGATTCAAACATCATTTCTGCATCCTCGTAATACATTGTGTCGCAGCTAAGTCGACACGATCCGCAAGCTCACGAATTGAGTCACGAGGGATAAGGCGCACCTAGATCGTGCGCCTTTTGTCGTCTGGTCTATGTTCACATTTGCAGCCTGCCCATTTTCATCATGTTAATCATTAAAAATTAATGACACTTTAGTCACTATTGAGTGATTTTGTCGTATGTGGTGCGTTAAAACTCTGTTACACTTCGCTCGATATATGGAATTAATGGAATAGGTGAAGAATGTCCTGTCGTGTCTTAATTTGTGACGACTCCGCATTAGCGAGAAAACAGATGGCAAGGTCGCTGCCTGCCTCACTGAACGCCGACATCACCTTTGCTGTACATGGATTAGATGCTCTAGAGAAGTTAGCTGAACAACCTTTCGACCTGATGTTTCTTGATCTAACCATGCCAGAGTTAGACGGTTTTGGAACGTTAGCGGCGATTAAAGAGAAGGCAATTGATATCTCGGTTGTGGTTGTCTCCGGTGATATTCAACCCAAAGCCAAGCAACGTGTTGAAGAGTTAGGTGCAAAAGCGTTTATTCAAAAGCCGATTGATAAGGCAATATTGAATGACGTACTTAAGCAACTTATTACCCCTCCAGCGCAGCCGCAGTTGGTGCAACCTAGCCCAATTGACCTCCCGATCCTGCGTCGCCGCGATATTTATATGGAAGTAGCGAACGTGTCAATCGGTCGTGCCGCCGATGCGCTGGCGCGTCACTTTGATGTGTTTGTGCAACTGCCTTTGCCGAACGTCAATATCTTTGAGGTGAGTGAGTTGCATATGGCGCTGAGAGATTTGGCGAGCAATGATCAAGTCTCCGGGGTTTGCCAAGGCTTCAGTGGCGAGGGGATTGCGGGCGAAGCCTTAGTTTTGCTCAGTGACTCAAGCGTCAGTGACCTTAAAAAGCTGATGAAAGTGCCTGCTGAAAGCGAAGACCTTGAAGAGCTAGAGCTGCTGATGGATGTGTCCAATATTTTAGTCGGTTCGTTCTTGAATGGTCTTGGAGAACAAGCAGAGGTGCGCTTCTTCCAAAGCTCTCCAGTGCTGCTAGGGCAACATATCCCCATTGATTCAGTGATTGATTCGACCACTGGCCGCTTTAAAAAGACCATGACCTTTGAGGTGAGCTATAACATTGAAGACACTTCTATTCGTTGTGATCTTTTGTTTATGTTCGTTGATGAATCACTGCCGCTTATTGATAGTAAACTTGCCTACTTGATGGAGGAGTTCTAATGCTGCATCTTCCTGCTGAATTTGAGCAATTTCATTGGATGGTCGACATGGTACAAAATGTCGATATGGGACTGATTGTTATTGACCGCGACTATAAGGTTCAAGTATGGAATGGCTTTATGACGCATCACAGCGGTAAACAATCGCACGATGCGATTGGTCAGTCGTTGTTTGAACTGTTTCCTGAAATCCCTCAAGAGTGGTTTAAGATCAAAACCAAGCCGGTTTATGATTTAGGGTGTCGCAGCTTTATTACGTGGCAGCAACGACCTTATCTGTTCCGTTGTCGCAACGTGCGGCCAGTCACTCAGCGTGCTGATTTCATGTATCAAAATGTCACACTAAACCCAATGCGAACCCCAACGGGTGAGATTAAATCTCTGTTTTTGTCGATCCAAGACGCAACAGCGGAGGCGCTTATCTCTTAAACTTGTCTTATGTCTTTAGAAGATTGAGATAAGTAGATGGACGACTTCACATATCTATATACCAGCGAGCAGATAAAAAGCGCGGAGCGGTGTATTGCTAGCGATAACGGCTTTCCTTTGTTTGACCTGATGGTCAAGGCAGGGAGAGCCGTTTTTGATCTTGCTTGCCTAACTTATCCTGATAAAAAACACTGGCTGGTGGTGTGCGGCAAAGGCAATAACGGGGGCGATGGCTATATTGTGGCAACCCTTGCTCTGCAAGCTGGAATCACAGCAACGGTTTATGAGATGGCAGGTTGTGAGCACAATCAAGGGGATGCGTTTAAGGCTCGGCAAGGTTTTTTGGCTGCCGGAGGTATGCCAAAAACGATGCAAGATGGCAATGAGCTTGCGAACGATAAACAAGTGAGTTTTGACCTCGTTTTTGATGCGCTGCTGGGTACGGGGCTAAAAGGTGAGCTTCGAGCAGAGTGTATCAATGTGATCCACGAGATTAACAAGCGAAGCTTGGCGGTCATTGCTATCGATGTTCCCTCTGGGCTGAATGCTGACACTGGAAAGGTTGAAGGGGATAAAGGGAACCCGATTGCGGTTATTGCTCGACATACGATCAGCTTTATTGGTGTAAAAACGGGTTTAGTGACAGGTCAAGCAAGGCATCATGTTGGGCGGCTGCATCTGGCCAGATTAGGGATCAGTGAGCAAGATCTGACGCATTATCAAGAACCAGCCTGCAGAGCAGATCTCTGTGCTAATGCGGCTAAATGGATGAGCCCGAGGGCAGCTACAGCACACAAAGGCACTGCGGGTAAGCTGTTGGTGGTTGGCGGCGGAGCAGGAATGCTGGGTGCCACACGTTTAGCCACCAATGCGGCGCTGCGCGCGGGTGCTGGGCTTGTTAAAGCCTGTGTTGATGAGGCGTCCCTATCGCCTTTGCAAGCTGCTGAGCGAGAGGTGATGGCGGCGTCATGGCAAGTAGCGAAGCCTAATCTAGCTTGGTGTGATGTTGTTGTACTAGGGCCGGGGCTTGGGCAGTCATCGTTGGCTCACTCAATATGCGAATTTGCTATCAGCCAGCGGGACAAGCCTATGGTCGTCGACGCTGACGGGCTTAACTATCTTGCCCAATATTCTCAATTTAAATCAACAGACAGAAGGGACAATTGGATTCTCACCCCCCATCCGGGAGAGGCGGCTAGGCTATTGCATTGTTCAGTTTCCCATATTGAGAGTGACCGCTATGCGGCAATAAAAGCAATACAGCAGCGCTATGGTGGTGCCGTCGTACTTAAAGGTGCAGGCACCTTAATATTTGATGGGCAAACATGCTATGTATGCACAAGAGGCAATGCAGGTATGGCGACCGGTGGAATGGGGGATGTTCTCTCTGGTGTGATAGGGAGTTACCTTGCTCAAGGTTACACACCAACCCAAGCTGCGCTATTAGGTGTGTTAGTGCATAGTATGGCGGCAGATAATTGTGTCAAAGAGAGTGGAATGATCGGTTTGCTTGCCTCCGAACTCTTGCCAGAAATACGCAGACTCACCAATTATTTCGCTCAGCGTTGATGAAATGTCGCCTGAGTGCTGGAAAATCGCACGATTTGGAAATGCTGAAACTGGGTGTAAAAACCTGAAATAAGAGAAAAATGAGAGATTAAGCAAGGTTATCGTTTGCGGGAAACGGTTTCTTTGTCTAAGTATTCCAGAAATTAAAGTAGCCTAAGTTATTGAATAGTATTAATTAAATGATTTTTCTTTGGCGGGAGATATGCAGCTAATCGAAATGGTAACACAAAAAAAATTCAATTATCAGTCTTGCCGGAAATAAATCACAGCCTATAATGCTGAAAACCGGAGCGTCTGCCAACGCTCCGGTTTTTTTGTGTCCGAAGAACAGTGAACTCGTCTGCCAACGAATTTACTACGCACTCTGGAAGACACATCAGTAGATGAATCAAGGAAAACACAATGCGTATCGAACAAGAACTTAAGCTCGGTTTTAAAGACGTCCTATTTCGCCCAAAGCGTTCAACGCTTAAAAGTCGCTCTCAAGTAAATTTAACCCGCGAGTTTACATTCAAGCACAGCGGTCGTCAATGGTCTGGTGTCCCTGTTATCGCAGCAAATATGGACTCGGTAGGTAGCTTCGAGATGGCGACGGCTCTAGCAGAGCACGGCGTTATGACAGCCATGCACAAGCACTACACGGTTGAGCAGTGGGCAGAGTTTGTAAAAGGTGCAAGCAAAGAGACGCTAAACAAGGTGTTCGTTTCTACTGGTACTTCTGAGCGTGATTTTGAGAAAACGAAAGATATCCTAGCGCTAAGCGAAGATCTTGAGTTTATCTGTATCGACATTGCGAACGGTTACTCTGAGCACCTTGTTGAGTATGTACAAAAAGTACGCGCAGCATTCCCTACCAAGACTATCTCAGCGGGCAACGTTGTGACTGGTGATATGTGTGAAGAGCTTATCCTTGCGGGTGCGGATATTGTCAAAGTGGGCATTGGCCCAGGCTCAGTATGTACGACTCGCGTCAAGACAGGTGTGGGTTACCCTCAACTGTCTGCAATCATTGAATGTGCCGATGCTGCACATGGCCTTGGCGGTATGATCATCGGTGACGGTGGTTGTGCATGTGCAGGTGATGTTGCGAAAGCCTTCGGTGGCGGCGCAGACTTCGTCATGCTAGGTGGCATGCTAGCAGGCCACGAAGAGTCAGGCGGTGAAGTAGTTGAGCAAGACGGCAAGCAGTTCATGAAGTTCTACGGCATGTCTTCTCAATCAGCAATGGATAAGCACTCTGGCGGCGTAGCGCAATACCGCGCAGCTGAGGGCAAAACAGTACTACTACCATACCGTGGCTCAGTGCATAACACGATTTCAGACATCCTAGGTGGCGTGCGCTCAACGTGTACTTACGTAGGTGCTGCCAAGCTGAAAGAACTCACAAAGAGAACGACGTTTATTCGCGTGCAAGAGCAAGAAAATAACGTATTTGGTAAAGAGTAAGTATCTGAATTAAAATAGTAAAAAATTAAAATTCACCAAAAGTGGTTGTTTGAAGTTAAATCTAGTTTAACTATACTTATCTTTAGAATAGTCACATCATAGATAGCCATTTGGGGGCTTGTCGTGATGTGGCTATTTTATATTTTGCGCATTGTTTATTGTTAATCCAAGTAGCTCAGTCGTCACTGAACCTTACTAGAGGATCACCTAACTATAGCGCGATAGGTAGGCTTTTCGAATAAATTCTCTTTCGTGAGTAATATGGCTGATATACCAAATGTTTTTCGAATAGCTGCCAAGATAGTATACTAGTCGTTTTAATCGCACAGGCTGCATTATGTCAGATGAAAGACTCGCTTTAGAGTGGATGCGTCAGCAGGCGCATAAAATTGACCCCTATACAGAAGACCCGTCATTTGATAAGTGTGTTGAGCTTCTCACACCTGCGTTTAAAAAAGGCAAAAGTGTCGCGCAATTGAAGCACTTGTTAGCAGAGGCTGACAGACGTGCGGGGGCGGCAGAGCGCAAGCATGCGGCATTAAAGTATGCCAAAGAGAAAAGCCCACAAGCGGGTCAAATTTTGCGTTTGCAAGGACGTCTTCAGCGTGTAGAGTTGGCTCTAAAACTTGCAACGGGTGATAACAACATGACGATATCTCAGTTCTGTGCTGAATATGATGTGTCTAAACGCGATGGTAACACGGCTTGGCATGAGATTTTGGTGCAGCAGGGTAAAAAGAAATAACGCAAAACGTCACCCAGTCAGATACAAAAATGCCGCTGTTTGTTTTTATCCTGTTGAGGTAATGACAAACCGCGGCATTTTTTATGATTGGCGATATTAGCTTTTTAGAATCTTGCGATTTTTCATCATTCGATGTGCTTCACGTTTGATGCACTCGAGAAGAGGGTGGTCACCCATCTCTGCTCGCCAAATAAATGAGATGGCGCGATCCATTTTAAGCTCTGGCACATTCAATGCCACAAGCTCACCGCTCTCAATGCTTGGTGCCACATCAAGGTAAGGCAAACAAGTAAGGTATTTACCGTTCGATACCAAAGAGCGAATGGCTGGCACATGAGAATACTCACGCCAAACATCGAGATCTGGGATCAATGGGACCATTGCACTTTCAAAAATCTCACGAGTACCCGCACCGCCTTCACGCAGAATCCATTGTGCATGTTCAAGTTGTGCAAGGCTGACACGATCGTTCTTTGCATAAGGGTGATGAGCAGCGCTCACAACAACAAGGTGGTCGCGACACCACTCTTCCTGATGTGTACGGTTGTCATCACAGCGACCTTCGATAATCCCTAGGTCATATTTATAGTTAAGAACACCCTCGATGACACCTTTACTACTGCGTACATCTAAACCCATTCGGATCTCTGGAAAGTCATTATCAATAATACTGATAAGCTCTGGAACCAAGTGTTCAGCAGGAGTTTGGCTCGCACCAATACTGATGTTGCCGCTAAATAGGTGTTGGTCGTAAAATCCGATTTCAATCTGTTCTGCATCTTGCAGTAGGCGTTTGGCACGTGGGCGCAACCAGTTGCCCCAGTGGCTAAGACGCATATCTTTGCCTTGGCGAATGAACAGATCTCTCCCTAGAAGCTTTTCTAATTGACTCAATGACATACTGGCTGCCGATTGAGTGACTGCGAGTCGTTCAGCTGCTTGGCTAACACTACCCAGCTCAGCAACTGCATCAAATACCGCTAATTGTTTTAACGAGTAACGCACTTCTGCTCCTTCTAATGCCCGTTCCCTCTCTGATAGAGGAAATAGGTCGCTGTTATTTCAGCGAAATGGTTGGTTTTACGGTGAATCTGCCCGACATTATATCAATTCTTTGTGGTTGGGTAACGTTCGATTGACACAAACTTGCCTTAATTGAAATGCATATCAGTTTGGTAACGGATTCTATTAATACTTAAGGGTTAGAATCTTACCGAAACATCTGTTTACACTTTTCGCATGACTATGCACGTCCATATTTGTGTGACAAATATTTCAGCTGTTGATCCTCAAGTTTGTATAGTGTGACGAGTGTCGTAAAAAAATATGAATTCGGCAGCCCTTGTCCCTCAAGGCTTATCAAAGTTTTTTATAGCCCTAGCTTACATTCTCAAGCTTCTCTGATTTTTCGATCAGCGAACTGGAATTCATTGTTTTTATAGCAAACCTGTCGCACGCATTTTTCGTGGCGGCTTTTCGTGTATCAGAAAAATTGAATAATCATTTAAATAAAATCAATTTTACTAATATAATGCCCCTCGGTAACATTCTCATCGGCAGCACATGGTAGCTGCTTTCATTTAGTTCGAAACGAATTACTACAAACGGCGTTGGTTATACTTTAGGAGATTGCTATGAGTGCTGTGCTTACCGTAAGAGATATCGTGAATCCACAAGTCCCTACATTTAATGTGGATACTTCTTTGTCATCGGCTATCGATATGCTGATTCAAAACCAAATGAATGGTGCACCAGTGTGTAATGCAAGTGGTGAACTGGTTGGTTTTCTATCAGCTCATGACGTGATGATTGAACTTTGGTGCCAAGACTACATTCCAGATAACACTGTGACGGTAGGTAACTTGATGAAGACCGATGTTGTCACTATGGATATTGAAGACCGTCTTACTGATGCGTTGGAATACCTTGCTATTGATAAAGAGCAACTGTTCCCAACCAGCGGTATGGGTTATGCCACTCAGATGACAACGCTATCTCTAGAAGAGCGCGCAAAATCTATCAAGGTGAACAAACCACAAATTCTGCCAGTACTCAATAAAGGGCAATACGTTGGGGTTGTATCACGTCAAGAAGTATTGAAAGCACTTCGCACACTGTTCACTGACTCAGTGAGCCCAGTTGAAGAAGTTGTTGCTGCACACGTTGCGTAGTTACCAGTCGAATATATAAATCGCTCACACTGAAGCCTATTGCTGAGTTAAGTGACTCTATGTCAAAACATAGAGCGGCTTCTGTGAGCACAAAACATAGCTTTTTGGAGTTGTAATGGAACAAGTTTCCCATCTTTTTGCTTTTAACCATTTTGTGATTGCGTTGGTTGCATTGACGCTTATGGTGCTTTTAGCTCGCGTTATCGTTGCAGGTACTAAGTACTCATCGCTTTTGGTTATCGTTGTCGCCGGTCTTGGTCTTGGTGCGTTGCTTGTACAAACAGGCATGGCGCAACCTGGTCTAGGTGAATTCCCTGTTATCGTTATCGTTGGTCAAACCACGGTTATTGCTTTGATCGCTTCGTTCTTCGTTGGTGGTCAAGAAATCAAGCGACTACTGTCGAAGCAGAGTCCAGATGGTGCGGACGCAGATTACTTTGTCCCTTCAACGAAAGAAGTGTTGATGGGTACAACAAGTACGCAGATGACTTACATCATTCGTGGTTTCTTCTTGCTAGTGGGTATTCAAGCGGCTGACGTACTGATTTCTGGTCGCGCTGATACTGCACTTCTTGGTGAGTCATACCTACTGTTTGCTTATGTATGTTTGGCGATTGGCTTCATGCTAATTGACCGTCGTGCTAAAACATCAAACAAGGCTCAATATATCCGTAAGGGTGTAGTAGAAATTATGGCAATCATTGTGGTTCTAAACCTATCTCTGATGATCGCTACAGCAATTGCACCATATATCGGTCTGCCACAAATCTTCTTTGCAATGATTCTATCGTCAGGCCTAGGTATGCTGCTTCCTAAGTGGAAACTGGGTCCTACAATGAATGCACTTCTGTTCGCTGGTATTCCTCTAGTTCTTGCTGGTGGTTTCCTAGTGGGCGGTTCTCACATGATTGAAGCATTTGGTATCCCAGGCCTACAGAGCGTTATCATCTACGGCTTCTCAGGTCAGATCTTCTGGATGTTTGGTGGTCTAGCACTGCTTATCTTCGCAGGTAACGCAAACCACGTTCGTAACCTAGCGCCAGGTCTTGCAGGTGGTCTATCTCACTCAGGTCTAACAGGTGCTTGTACAGCGGGTGACTTTGGTCCAACAGCTGCATCTCGTGCGCCTATCATGATCAACGTACCATTTGCAGGTCACATCTTCGTATTCACGATTCTTGCGGCAAGTGCAGAAGCGGGCTACCTAATGGTTCAGTACACGCTACCATTGATTGCAGCAGGTGCGGCGTGTGTATACTTCTCACTGAAAACACTACGCAATGCTAACGGTTGTGAAGCGAGTGAAGTAAAAGGCCTAATGCAGTTCTCGCTAGGCTGGCAGATCATGGCGGTATTCGGTAGCTTCACGATGCTATCACTAGCGGGTATGTCTCTAGAGCACGCTTCAATGTCTGCATCTTCAGGTCTATCACACTTCGGTCTATACGCAGCAGTACAAGAAGGCATGTTCGGTGCAACCGCAGCAAGCCTAATCACGTTCACGTTTGCAATGACATTCCTAGTGCACCCTCTAGTGTTCGGTATGTTTGGTAAAGCAGCAGAGAACGGCGGCGTTATGGCACAGAAAGGTGTAGCAATCCTAGCTTCACTAGGTGCAATGGGTGTTCTTTACTCTATGTTCACTATCTAACTAGAGTCTTAACAAACAAAAACAACATCGTTGGCTTAATACTCTCAAGCAGTCGCTCTTTAGCGGCTGCTTTTTTTGATCTCTAATCGATATTACTTTTGATGGTGACTGGATGCGCGTGATGAAATTTTTTCTTCTCATATGTTCTACAGTTAGTTAAGAGCATCAGGCGTTTGCCAAGGAGAATTGAATGCAGCCACTGAGCCAACTTACACTTTCTGATATCAGTGCCAAAGGTCTGCTGTTGGTCTTTATTCTACTGACTTCTTTAATTTTCGGTGGGATAGCGATTTTTGTATTAAGTGATGAGAGTAAATCCACCATAAAACAGCTGCAGAGTGGCAATGGGCAGTTCGAGCTTGAATCAGCAAAAATTTTTATGGAGCAGTACCTCGAAGTCGCGGAAGACCGAATTTTATTAGCGTCACAATATGAAGGTGTTGTGGAGGCATTGGCTGAAGGTAATGTGGAACGTCTTATCTATCAGCTTGATCGCTTTAAAGGTCAAAGCAAATCGATGCTTTATGCCGCGCGTGATCGTGAGGGTAACATTCTTTTTGAAGATACTTTTCGTCACCCGGCTTCCGAGCAAGAGCAATATATCTTTGAATCCATTACTCAATCTACATTGAATGAACGTGTTGTTTATCTATTGCATGACGATACCAGTCATATTTGCCTAAAACTGTTTGTACCTATCTGGAACGAGGGGCAGTTTGTTGGCTTGTTGTATGGGGAAACAGCCGTCGATTATGAGGATTTTTTTGGCAGCTTTATCACAGGTCGTGATCGTTGGTACGAGCTAAGTCAGAATAACCCTCCAGCACCAAGAGCGACGTTGGCAAGCAAGGAGCACGATCAAAGTGATCATCATGAGCATCTCTCCTTTGTCCCTAACCTTAGTCACTCATCACAATGGATAATTAACCAGACTACTTTGAGTAAAGGCGATTTGATATTAACGCAAGGTATCAGTAAGTCTTTTGTTGATCAGCAGCTATCTAGCTTACAGGGGGATTTAATTCAGAGTCTGTTGGTTGTGGTCGGGGTAAGCGCCATTCTTGTTGGTCTGATAGGCAAAAAGCTGTTTGTGAATCCTCATTCAGAACTCGCACGCTCAAAACAAGATTTAATGGACGCTAACAGCCAGCTAATGGAAAAAGAGAAGGAGAGTCACTTGCTGGCTACAGTTGTCAGAGCGGCACGTGATGCAGTCATTATAACGGATAGAGAAGGCAGGGTAGAGTGGGTGAATCAGGCCTTTGAGTCAATGACAGGTTATCATATTGACGGTATACGCGGTCGAACACCAGGTTCGTTTTTGCAGGGGCAGGCCTCTGACCCACAAACGGCAAAGAATATTGGTGACGCTCTACGAGCAGGTAATCAAGTAAAGGCAGAGATTCTCAATTATACGTCGGATGGCGCACCCTATTGGGTCGACATCGATATTACCCCATTGCGTGACAAAGAAGGAAGCGTAGAGCGTTTCATTGCTATTGAACGGGATGTGACCGACTTTAAGCAACTCGAAACCCAACTGGCGACGGCCGCTTTAGAGGCAACGTCAGCAAATCAAGCCAAATCTAAATTTCTTGCCACAATGAGTCATGAGATACGCACACCGATGAATGGATTGTTGGGGTTGCTGCAAATGCTTGAAGAAGAGGTGGATGATCCGCAGCATCGGGATGTGCTGAAACTGGCTTTGGGGTCCGGTGAGCATCTCATTTCCATTCTTAATGATATTCTGGATCTTGCCAAGATCGAAAATGATGCCTTGGAGTTGGACCCACATCTATTTTCAATGGAGGATGTCATTAACCCGGTAGTGAGCACCTATCAGAGCCTCTGTTCTGAAAAAGGTGTGCGCTTTATTTTCGACAATCAGTGTGACAAAGAGGCTTGTTATAACGGTGATGCAGTTAGAATAAGGCAGGTGTTACTAAACCTTGTTGGTAATGCTCTGAAATTTACCGATCAGGGGCACATTGGTGTCACTATTAGTCCCAAAGTCGGTGAGCGTGTAGAGTTTAAGGTGCAAGACACCGGGATCGGTATTCCTCAACACAGGCTCGAATCGATTTTTAATGAGTTTGAGCAAGCAGAGATTTCTACCAACCGCCGATTTGGGGGAACAGGGTTGGGGTTAGCTATATGCCAAAAGCTTGTTACCTTGATGAAAGGCGAATTGCAAGTCGAAAGTACGGAGGGGCAAGGAACGCTGTTTTATTTTATCGTTAAACTACCGCAACTGAATATAGAAAAAGAGAGCGAATCAGCTGTTGCTGAGAACACTGACTTTTCTCAATATCGCGTTTTGATTGCTGACGATAACAAAATGAATCAGATCATTGCCAAGGGTTTTTTAGATAAGTTAAACATACCAAACCAAACTTGCAGTAACGGTCTTGAAGTATTGGACTGGCTGAACAAAGAGTCGTTCAACCTGCTCATTATTGATAACCATATGCCCGAGCTCAATGGTGTGGATACCGTGGCTAAAATACGCTCTAGCGGAGATGATAAACTACTAATATTTGGCTGGACTGCCGATATTATGCAAACTTCGACTCAATCTTTCTTGAATAATGGGGCTGATGAGGTGCTTGCCAAGCCATTGATTAAGAAGGATCTTGTTAAGGCTTTGAATCGATATATTTCAAGAATATAAGCACGTTATCGAATAATAAACTTGACCCTACCCCAAGGGTAAGCTTTATACTGAATGAACGATCATTTGGGATAATATATGACTCATTCAATGCGCACTTTATGGATAACGCTTATCAGCATCACAGCGATGTTGTTGTCGGCGTACGTCTCGAGTGCACCTGCAATGTCATTGCAAATGGGTCAACATACAACTCAGCCAACCACCATGGCTCATTGCCAGTCAGCAAGTAAGCAGCATCATGATCATGACGATAAACATGACCATAGCCATGAACATACTGTTCATCATGTGATGACGTCAGATTCTGTTCAAACCAGCGATTGTGACAATCAGTCTCACAGCGTGCATAGCTGTTGTACATCCGTGTGTTCTAGTGTGTCCTATCCCATTGAGACAGCAAATATCACTCAACCTACCCTCGCGAGTTTAGCTTTACACCAGCCAATTACCATTGGAGATGCGCGGACTCGCCCTCGTCTATTGCTGCGTCCTCCTTCAATTTAGATTTTGCTAGTTGGTTGCTCCAAGTGAACGCACTTGAAGCAAAAGATGCATGTATTGGTTGTGGCCAATACCTAAATTGGAAAAAAATTGTGAATATACAATACACAACATTTGCGCTTGCTTTGTGCGCGAGTGTTTTGGTGGCAATGATGTCACCTGGAGTGTTTGCTTATACGAATATCGAGCAAAGCTCTATTCAGCGAAAACAATCCATTCAGCAGCTCGATGATCTGATCCAGTTTGCCATCAACCGAGATTCAGGGCGCAAGCAGTATCAGGCCCAATCTCAAGCGATTCGTGAAACAGGGGTGTCTCAATCGACCCTGATGGATCCCAAACTGAAAGTGGGCTTCGGCGGCCTGCCAGTAGACAGTTTTCGTTTTGACGAAGATCCGATGACGAATATTTCAGTGGGTTTGATGCAGCAATTCGAGCGTGGCTCTAGCTCTAACTTGAAACAAAAGCGAGCCAATCAACAAGCCGATGGCATGGCCCTACAGGTGGATGGCCGAGCGATTGATATTGCAAATAGCTTGACTCAACTGTGGTTAGAGCTCGGTTATCAGCAATACGCTCATCAAGTACTGAAAGAAAATCGTCGTCTAATGATGGAGATGGAGCAGTTTATCGAGACCAACTATGGTTTGGGCAAAAGTGAAGTGCAAGACTTGCTCAACGCTCAGCTCAATGTAAGTAAGTTGGATGAGAAAATCCTTAGTAACCAGCAAATGCAGCGTCGCATTTTATCTCAAATGTCCGAATGGCTCGGGGATGAGTGGCTCTATCAAAATAGTGATGCTATGGCGACCAATCAGATTAGCTGGCCACAACTGGATGACTATCTTGAGTCTGCTGGTGAATCAACTCAGCACTATCAGCGTATCAATGAGCACCCAGTGGTGAAAATGGCTGACCAAACCATTGCGAGTAATGAGACACAGGTCGCCTTGGCTGAGCAAGCTTACACGCCTCAGTTTGGTGTTGAAGTGATGTATGCCTATCGCCAGGCAGACAACATGCGTGGCGAACCTGCCTCTGATCTGGTGAGTGCCTACTTGACGATGGATATCCCGCTGTTTACTGACAACCGACAAGACAGAGATCTTGCGGCAGCACAGTATCAAGTCGGCGCTTCTCGCTCACAAAAAGATGTGCTTCTTGCTCAGATGAATGCCAAGGTCAACGCGTTATTGATTGATCGCATTAACCTCAAAGAGCGTATCGACCGTTTTAAAACAACCTTGCTCAGTCAAGCTAGCGCTCGAACTCAGGCGGTTGAGCGTGGCTATCAGAATAATACAGCACAGTATAATGATGTGATTTCCGCCTCTTCAGATGAGTTAACACTGGCTCTTGAATACCAGCGTTTAATTACCGATTTAAGCCTCGTCAACAGCAGTCTGTCTGCATTACTTGGAGGGTTTACTTTTCAAGCTAACCCTCCAACGATTACAAACAATGAGTCACTAAGGTAGGAAAATGAACAAAACTCATCAAGTTGCAGTGATTGCATTACTCGTCGGTGCCGCACTAGGCTTTAGTAGCCGCTATCTTCTACCTTTGCCGTCTCATGATATGGAAGGTATGAAAGCTGGGGCGAGTAACGCGTCCGACGAGCCCCTCTATTGGGTTGCACCAATGGATCCAAATTACAAACGAGACAAGCCAGGTAAATCACCGATGGGGATGGACTTAATCCCTGTGTTTGCAGAAGACCTATCCGGTGAAAACGACAAGCCGGGCACGGTGACCATCGACCCTGCTGTAGAGAATAACCTCGGAGTAAAAACGGCAGCTGTCATGCTGAGTAACCTCTCCCCAAGAATTGAGACTGTCGGTTACGTCGCGTTTGATGAAAGCTTGTTGTGGCAAACCAACGTAAGAGTCGCGGGTTGGGTAGAAACATTGTTTGTCAATGCAGTCGGAGACCGCGTAAGCAAAGGTGACAAGTTGTTTACGCTCTATTCCCCAGAGTTGGTTAAAGCTCAGGAAGAATTACTGAATGCGTATCGCACAGGGCGTAAGGGTTTACTCAAAGGAGCGACTGAGCGCTTGATGACCTTGGGTGTCGATAACGCTCAGATTCAAGCAATCAAGCGGCGAGGTAAAGCCTCTCAGTCCATTGATATCAAGGCACCAACAGATGGTGTAATTGCAGGCCTTAATATCCGTGAGGGTGGCTATTTGTCTCCAGCTCAAGCGGTGATCAGTGCTGGACCTCTCGATGAAGTTTGGGTTGATGCGGAAGTGTTTGAACGCCAAGCGCACTGGGTCAGCGCAGGCAGCCAAGCGTTGATGACACTTGATGCTATTCCTGGGCAAGAGTGGCAAGGCGTGGTGGATTATGTTTATCCGATTCTTGATCCAAAAACCCGAACTTTACGAGTGCGCTTGAAGTTTGCCAACGAGCGCGGGGCGTTAAAACCGAATATGTTTGCCAACATTGCACTTAAACCACAAACATCAGAGCAAGTGCTGACCATCCCTAGGTCTGCGGTGATTCGTTCTGGTGGAATGACACGTGTAGTGTTAGCTGAAGGCAGCGGAAAATACCGCTCTGCTCGTATCGAGGTTGGGCGTGAAGCAGGAGAGAGTATTGAAGTTTTAGAAGGGCTAAAAGAAGGCGAGCGTATTGTGACTTCTGCGCATTTTATGCTTGATTCTGAATCTAGCCAAAGTGCGGAGTTATCCCGAATCAATGGTGCGAATGAGCCGGTGGCAACAGTATGGGCTAAGGGCGAAGTGACCAAAGTGATGCTTGATCACCAAATGCTCACCATCAATCATCAGCCGGTCCCTGAGTGGGAGTGGCCCGGTATGGTCATGGATTTCAGCCTTGCCTCAAATGTCGACACTGATGGATTGCAAGTGGGTTCAGCCATTGAGTTTGAAATGCAAAAAGGCGCCACAGGTATGTATGAGGTCGTAGACCTTAAACTTGCTGAAAACGTAATGCCGACAGAGGCATGGGCACTCGGAGAAGTCACCATATTGATGGCAGATTTTGGCATGATCACTATTGAGCATCAGGTTGTTGATGAGTGGCAATGGCAGGCGGGGGAGATGAACTTTTCTGTTGAGGATGATGTTGATCTGTCAGCCCTGGCTGAGGGTGATGCGGTCCGTTTTCTGTTGAACAAACAAGGAGCGAACTATCAACTCAAACAGATAGAGAAAGTAGAGGGTAAACAATGATTAGTGCCATCATTCGCTGGTCCCTCAGAAACCGATTTCTCGTGTTAGTGGCAACATTATTGTTGACCGTGGGTGGGCTTTACAGTGTAAAAAACACACCTGTTGATGCGATACCAGATTTGTCTGATGTTCAAGTCATCATTAAAACAAGCTATCCGGGGCAGGCACCTCAGGTAGTTGAAGATCAAGTGACCTATCCGTTGACGACCGCAATGCTCGCCGTTCCGGGCGCCGAAACGGTTCGTGGATTTTCGTTCTTTGGTGACTCTTATGTGTACATCATTTTTGATGATGATACCGACATGTATTGGGCACGTTCGCGTGTACTTGAATATCTGAGTCAAGTCGCGCCAAATTTGCCTCCGAGTGCAGTGCCGACTTTAGGGCCAGACGCAACAGGCGTTGGCTGGGTTTACAACTATGTGCTGCAAGATAAAACCGGTCAGCATGACTTAGCGCAGTTACGCAGTTTGCAAGATTGGTTTTTGAAATACGAGTTGCAAACGGTAGATGGCGTCTCTGAAGTTGCCACTGTTGGCGGTATGGTTAAGCAGTATCAAGTGCAGATTGACCCAGCCAAGCTTCGTGCTTATGACTTAACACTTCAGCAAGTCAATATGGCGATCAAAAACGGTAATCAAGAAACAGGTGCTTCGGTGATTGAACAAGCAGAAGCAGAGCATATGGTGCGCACTACTGGTTACTTAACAGGGGTAGAGGATATTCAATCTCTGCCGCTGAAAGTGACCGAAACGGGAACGCCGCTGCTGTTAGGTGATATTGCTGAAATTAACCTTGGACCCCAGATGCGCAGAGGCATCTCAGAGTTTAACGGTGAAGGTGAGGCTGTTGGTGGTGTCGTAGTGATGCGCTTTGGTGAAAACGCCAGCGAAGTAATCGATAAAGTGAAGGCTAAGTTAGATGACTTGCAGCGCAGTCTTCCTGAGGGGGTCGAAATTGTCACTACCTATGACCGTTCAACGCTGATTGATTCTGCAGTAGAAAATTTGTGGAAGAAGTTAGCGGAAGAGTTCATTGTCGTGGCGGTGGTTTGTGCCCTATTCTTATTCCACATACGTTCATCGCTCGTTATTGCTCTTAGCTTACCAGTTGGGATCCTCAGCGCATTTATTGTCATGCATTGGCAGGGTATCAATGCCAACATCATGTCATTAGGTGGGATAGCCATTGCCATTGGTGCGATGGTTGATGGGGCGATCGTCATGATCGAAAACGTGCATAAACACATCGAGAGGACACCACTCAACGATCAAAATCGCTGGCAAGTGATCGGAAAAGCGGCAGAGGAAGTGGGCGCGCCACTCTTCTTCTCGCTATTGATCATCACATTAAGCTTTGTGCCCGTGTTTGCGCTTGAAGGGCAAGAAGGAAAAATGTTCTCTCCTCTCGCCTTCACCAAAACTTACGCGATGGCGGCTGCTGCCGGTTTAGCGATTACCTTAGTACCTGTTTTAATGGGGTATTTCATTCGCGGGAACGTATTGCCTGAGCATAAAAATCCCGTCAATAAAGCGTTAATTGCGCTCTATCGTCCGCTGTTAAGCATGAGTCTGTCCTATCCCAAAATAGTGATTATTCTGGCTCTCGTTTTGATGGGGTCTGCGTATTACCCCGCAAGCAAGTTGGGGAGTGAGTTTATCCCGCCACTAGATGAAGGGGATTTAATGTATATGCCGACCACTTATCCCGGCATTTCGGTGGGCAAGGCGAGAGAATTGCTGCAACAGACCAACAAGCTCATAAAAACGGTGCCTGAAGTTGATACTGTTTGGGGCAAAGTGGGCCGCGCGGAAACTGCGACTGATCCAGCGCCTCTAACTATGATTGAAACGGTGATTCAGCTTAAACCACGAGAACAGTGGCGAGAGGGGGTTACGACAGAATCTTTGCGTAGGGAGTTTGATCAACTGATTGAGTTCCCTGGTTTAACAAACGCTTGGGTCATGCCGATCAAAACCCGTATCGACATGCTAGCGACGGGGATAAAAACCCCAATTGGGATAAAGATAGCGGGACCTGAACTTGAGGTCATTGAGCAGATAGGCGCCGAACTTGAGCCGCTTCTGAGTCGTCTTCCCGGCACAGCGTCAGTGTATGCGGAACGTGTTGCAGGTGGCCGTTATGTCACTATTGATATTAAACGTCGAGCGGCTGCGAGATATGGTTTGAATATCAATGATGTTCAGCAAGTGATTTCGACAGCGATTGGTGGAATGAATGTAGGTGAGACCATTGAGGGGCTAGAACGATACCCTATCAATGTTCGTTATCCACAAGACTATCGAGACTCCGTGGTGAAGCTACAAAATCTACCATTGGTGACGCCCAATGGGGCCCGCATCGCCCTCGCGGATGTGGCGGATATTCGGTATGAAGATGGTCCTCCAATGATAAAAACAGAAAATGCTCGTCCAAACGGGTGGGTTTTTGTCGATATTGACGGACGAGACCTAGGTACCTACGTAGAGGAAGCCAAACAGGTTGTTGCAGAGCAGTTGCAATTGCCTGCGGGTTATTCACTTGCTTGGTCAGGGCAGTATGAATATATGGAGCGGGCGAAAGAGCGGCTCAATGTCGTCGTGCCAATTACCATTGCGATCATTATGTTATTGCTTTACTTCAGCTTTAGGCGAGTAGGGGAAGTGATGATCATCATGTTGACACTGCCGCTTTCAATGGTTGGTGGCCTATGGTTGATGCATCACCTCAACTATAACTTTTCCATTGCCGTCGGGGTGGGTTTTATCGCCTTAGCAGGTGTCGCCGTTGAGATTGGAGTCATTATGTTGGTTTACCTCAATCAAGCATGGCACTACAAAAAACTGGATGTGCAAGAGCAGCAGCAATCTCTGACTATGAGTGATCTCAGTGCAGCCATTCGAGAAGGAGCAGGGTTACGTGTCCGTCCAGTGATGATGACGGTGCTCACTGTGATTATAGGCCTTATCCCGATTATGTATGGAGAAGGAACGGGTTCTGAAGTCATGCAAAGAATCGCCGCTCCGATGATCGGCGGAATGGCATCGGCACTATTACTGACGTTATTAGTGTTGCCTGCCATCTTCAAATTGTGGAAGCAACAAGAATTAAAGCAACCCAAACAACCAAATGAAGTCACTAAAAAGTCTTACTAAGAAGGAAGGATAGATATGAAAAAGCAACTAATCGTACTGATGATGGCGATAGCATCGACATCCACGTGGGTTCATGCGGAGGGTATGGATCATGGTTCGATGGATCATAGTAGCATGGACCATAGTCAAATGGATCTCAGTAAAATGGATCACTCTAATATGAGCATGGAAGGTATGTCAGCAGTTGGTATGCCGGCCCACGGGGCGAAGCCAGACAAAGTGGTGCATGTCATTTTAAGTGATGACATGACGATAGACTTTAAGCGAGATGTGAAAATTGAACCGAATGATGTGGTGCAGTTTGTCGTTATGAATACCGGAAAAATGGACCACGAGTTTGTTATAGGGTCGCATGAGGAGCAACAAGCGCACCGAGAGATGATGGCTACGATGGAGGGAGATCATCATCATGATTCTGGAAACTCAGTAACAGTCGCACCAGGTAAAGCCAAACAAATATTATGGCACTTCCACGGTGAGAAAGAGGTTGAGTTTGCATGCAATATGCTAGGTCATGCGGAATCGGGTATGATTAAAAAGATCTCATTATAAATAGTAAAGATGCTATATGCATACGAAGGCGGCTCATTTGTGGCCGCCTTCTATCATAATAGCTACTTTCCATAAGCCCGTTTTTAGACAAAACTAATACGCAAAATGTAATTAAAAATTTGATCAATCTCTCCTTTTACGCTTTTTAAGAAATAATTGAATTAGAAACCTTGAAAAGCGGTCAAAAGTCCCCATTTTTGACGTGTATTCGCTGTTTTTTCTCGTTCAACCATGAAAATTGGTCGAAAACGGAGCAGTTGAGATGAATTTATGATTATTGAGTGTTCGATACAGGGGATCGGCTCGACAGGCTAAGCTCAGGTCGTTAGAATGCTTCGTCTAAATTTTTACCCTGAGACTAATCGGAGATACCTTTTTGGGGCTTTGCTGCTGGAAGATATCACTCATTAGTCCGGTACGCGGTTGGTTAACCGAGTATCGATGCTCAATTTAAATAAGCGTTCTAAGAGCGCTAAACAAGGATGCAGTCATACTCACTAGAATAGTCAGTTTGGCTCATACGCTCAGAGAACTCTGAGCCATTTTTGAGGTTTATAAACAATGCAAGTTACTGTTGAAACGCTAGAGGGCCTACAGCGCCGTCTTAACATTACTGTTCCTGCGTCTAACATTGAAGATGCGGTAACAGCTGAACTACGCAACATCGCGAAAAACCGTCGCTTTGATGGTTTCCGTAAAGGTAAAGTACCGATGAAGATGGTTGCTAAGATGTACGGTAAAGCGGTACGTCAAGATGTTCTAGGCGAAGTAATGCAGCGTCACTTCATCGAAGCGATCGTTAAAGAGAAGATCAACCCAGCTGGCGCACCAACTTTTGAACCAGTTGAAAACGCTGAAGGTCAAGACCTAGTATTCAACGCAACGTTCGAAGTTTACCCAGAAATCGAACTTGCTGGTCTAGACGCAATCGCTGTTGAGAAGCCAGTTGCTGAAGTTAAAGACGCAGACGTTGAAGAGATGATCGAGACGCTACGTAAGCAACAAGCGACTTGGGCTGAAGTTGAAGGCGCTGCTGAAGAAGGCACTCGTGCAACTATCGATTTCGTTGGTTCTATCGACGGCGAAGAGTTTGAAGGCGGTAAAGCTGAGAACTTCCCACTAGAAATGGGCGCTGGTCGCATGATCCCTGGTTTTGAAGACGGTATCACAGGTAAGACTGCTGGTATGGAATTCGAAATCGACGTGACTTTCCCAGAAGATTACCACGCAGAGAACCTAAAAGGTAAAGCAGCTAAGTTCGCAATCAAAGTGAACAAAGTTGAAGCGCGTGAGCTTCCAGAAATCAACGACGAGTTCGTTGCTAAGTTCGGTGTTGCTGAAGGCGGTGTTGACGCACTTAAAGCTGAAGTACGCAAGAACATGGAGCGTGAGCTTAAGCAAGCTGTTAAGAACCGCATCAAAGAGCAAGCGATTGACGGTCTAGTTAACGCGAACGACATCGACGTTCCTGCTGCACTTATCGACCAAGAGATCGGTGGTCTACGTCAGCAAGCAGCTCAACGCTTCGGTGGTAACCCAGAAGCTGCTGAACAGCTTCCACGTGAACTGTTCGAAGAGCAAGCTAAGCGTCGCGTAGCAGTTGGCCTACTACTTGGTGAAGTTATCAAGTCAGAAGAGCTAAAAGCTGATGATGAGAAAGTGAAAGCACTAATCGAAGAGATGGCAACAGCTTACGAAGACCCATCAGAAGTGATTGCTTACTACGAGCAAAACGAGCAAATGATGAACAACATGCGTAACGTTGCTCTAGAAGAGCAAGCTATCGACGCGATCATCGCTAAAGCACAAGTTACTGAGAAAGAAGTTGGCTTCAACGAGCTAATGAACCAGCAACCTGCTGCTTAATAGGCAGAAACGAAGCTAATTGGTTGACTAACCATTAACTCACTGCTAACAATGGTCCGTGTGATAATTTATCATCCGGGCCATTTATTTTTAGGGATATAAGACTATGAGCTACCAAGAAAAAAATGCAATGTCGCCAATTCTTGACGCGCTAGTACCAATGGTAGTAGAGCAGACATCTCGTGGCGAACGTTCATACGATATCTACTCACGTCTATTAAAAGAGCGTGTGATTTTCTTAACGGGTCAAGTGGAAGACCACATGGCGAACCTCGTTGTGGCTCAGCTGCTTTTCCTAGAGTCTGAAAATCCAGATAAGGACATTTTCCTTTACATCAACTCTCCGGGCGGTAGCGTGACTGCAGGTATGTCTATCTATGACACAATGCAGTTTATTAAGCCAAACGTAAGCACTGTATGTATGGGTCAAGCTTGTTCAATGGGTGCGTTCCTGCTTGCTGGTGGTGCACCAGGTAAGCGCTACGTACTACCGAACTCTCGCGTGATGATTCACCAACCACTAGGTGGTTTCCAAGGTCAGGCGTCTGATATTCAGATCCACGCGCAAGAAATTTTGACTATCAAACAAAAACTAAACACGCTTCTTGCTGAACATACTGGTCAGCCATTAGAGGTTATCGAGCGCGATACTGACCGCGATAATTTTATGGCCGCTGATCAAGCTGTTGAGTACGGGCTTGTTGATGCAGTGTTGACACACCGCGGTGAATAATCGTTAATAACGAGTGAATACACACAATCACTCAACCTTGCTGCGAGCAATGTTGAGTGATATGTAGTAAACTCGTTACGAAAGGAATAAAGGCTAAGAGGTTAGCGAATGACAGATAAAAGCAAAGATTCAGGTAACAGCAAGTTACTTTACTGCTCTTTCTGTGGCAAAAGCCAACACGAAGTTCGCAAGCTAATCGCAGGCCCTTCGGTTTATATTTGTGATGAATGTGTCGATCTGTGTAACGACATCATTCGTGAAGAAATCAAAGATATTCTTCCAAAGCAAGAGTCAGAAGCGTTACCAACGCCGAAAGCGATTCGTGATCACCTAGATGATTACGTTATCGGTCAAGACTATGCAAAAAAAGTATTGGCAGTAGCGGTTTATAACCACTACAAGCGTCTGCGTAATGGCGACACAACGAAAGAAGGTGTCGAACTAGGTAAGAGTAACATCTTGCTGATAGGTCCTACAGGTAGTGGTAAAACGCTACTTGCTGAGACGCTAGCGCGTTTCTTGGATGTTCCATTTACAATGGCAGATGCGACAACACTTACCGAAGCGGGCTACGTTGGTGAAGATGTAGAAAATATCATTCAGAAGCTTCTGCAAAAGTGTGACTATGACGTTGCGAAAGCAGAGCGCGGTATTGTTTACATCGACGAAATTGACAAGATTTCTCGCAAAGCTGAGAACCCATCTATCACGCGTGACGTGTCAGGTGAAGGTGTTCAGCAAGCACTATTGAAGTTGATTGAAGGTACAGTCGCTTCAGTACCACCTCAAGGTGGTCGTAAGCATCCACAACAAGAGTTCTTACAAGTAGATACTTCTAAGATTCTGTTTATCTGTGGTGGTGCGTTTGCCGGTCTAGATAAAGTGATTGAGCAGCGCGTTGCAACGGGCACGGGTATTGGCTTTGGTGCAGAAGTACGTTCGAAAGATGAATCTAAATCTCTGAGTGATCTGTTTATGCAGGTTGAACCAGAAGATCTAGTGAAGTACGGTTTGATCCCAGAGTTTATCGGTCGTCTGCCTGTAACGACGACATTGACTGAACTTGATCAAGATGCATTGATTCAGATTCTTTGTGAACCAAAGAACGCTCTAACTAAGCAGTATGCGGCATTGTTTGAGCTTGAAGATGCAGAACTTGAATTCCGTGAAGATGCGCTACGCGCGATTGCTAAGAAAGCAATGGAGCGTAAAACAGGTGCACGTGGTCTTCGTTCTATTCTTGAAGGTGTACTTCTAGAGACAATGTACGAACTGCCATCAGCGACAGACGTAAGCAAAGTTGTTATTGATGAGTCTGTAATTAATGGTGAGTCTGAGCCACTATTGATTTACAGCAACAACGACAATCAAGCGGCCGTTGCAGAGTAATTCTTGTCCATTTGTGACAGACACGAAAGAGGAAGCATTTATTGCTTCCTTTTTTTTATTCTGTCATTGAAACCAAGCGATTAGCCCCCATATACTCGAAATAAAGTAAAGCGGAAGAGAGAACTCTATGAACTTGGAACGTTCCGAGCGTATTGAAATCCCAGTATTGCCTCTGCGTGATGTGGTTGTCTATCCACACATGGTGATTCCACTGTTTGTTGGTCGTGAAAAATCGATCCAGTGTCTTGAAGCGGCAATGGACAACAATAAACAAGTGTTGCTTGTGGCTCAAAAACAAGCAGACAAAGATGAGCCAGCTATCGAAGACCTATTTGAAGTAGGTACGGTAGCCACTATTCTTCAGTTGCTAAAGCTCCCTGATGGCACGGTAAAAGTGCTTGTAGAAGGTCAGCAGCGAGCAAAAATCGAACAGTTCAAAGAGAGCGAGTTCTTTTTAGCGGATGCACAGTTCCTAGCAACAGCTGAACTTGATGAGCGTGAACAAGAAGTGATTGTTCGTAGCGCAATCAATCAATTTGAAGGTTTCATCAAACTGAATAAGAAGATTCCACCGGAAGTGTTAACGTCACTGACTGGAATTGATGAAGCTGCACGTCTAGCAGATACTATTGCTGCGCACATGCCGCTCAAGTTAGCGGATAAACAGCAAGTCCTTGAACTGCTTGACGTAACAGAGCGCCTTGAGTTTCTGATGAGCCAGATGGAGTCAGAGATTGATATCCTTCAGGTTGAGAAACGTATTCGCGGGCGCGTTAAGAAGCAAATGGAAAAATCTCAGCGCGAGTACTATCTGAACGAGCAAATGAAAGCGATTCAGAAAGAGCTGGGTGAAACGGAAGACGGCGTTGATGAATTTGAAGTTCTGAAGCAGAAGATCGAAGAATCTAAAATGCCTCAGGAAGCCAAAGAGAAGACGGAACAAGAGCTACAAAAGCTTAAGATGATGTCTCCAATGTCTGCAGAAGCAACGGTTGTTCGTAGCTACATTGACTGGATGGTCGGTGTACCTTGGGCGAAACGCTCGAAGGTTAAGAAGAACCTAGCGAAAGCGGAAGAGGTTCTGAATGAAGACCACTACGGCCTTGAGCGTGTTAAAGAACGTATCCTAGAGTATTTAGCGGTGCAAAACCGTATCAACAAGCTGAAAGGTCCAATCCTTTGTCTTGTTGGTCCCCCTGGTGTAGGTAAAACGTCTTTAGGTCGCTCTATCGCTGCTGCTACAGGCCGTAAGTACACACGTATGGCCCTGGGTGGCGTGCGTGATGAAGCTGAGATCCGTGGTCACCGCCGTACTTATATTGGCTCTTTGCCGGGTAAGCTTATCCAAAAGATGTCCAAGGTTGGCGTTAAGAACCCACTATTCCTATTGGATGAAATCGATAAGATGTCTTCTGATATGCGTGGCGACCCGTCTTCTGCACTGCTTGAAGTTCTCGACCCAGAGCAAAACAATGCGTTTAACGACCACTATCTAGAGGTCGATTACGATCTGTCAGATGTTATGTTTGTTGCAACATCGAACTCGATGGATATTCCGGGCCCGTTGCTGGACCGTATGGAAGTGATTCGCCTATCGGGTTATACCGAAGATGAAAAGCTTAACATCGCCAAGCGTCACCTAGTCGATAAGCAGATGAAGCGCAATGGCCTTAAGCCAAATGAAGTGATTATCGAAGACTCTGCCATTATCGGCATTATTCGTTATTACACGCGTGAAGCGGGTGTGCGTAACCTTGAGCGTGAGATCTCGAAGATCTGCCGCAAAGCGGTTAAGAACATCTTACTTGATAGCAGCTTGAAGTCGGTGACGGTCACTATGGATAACTTGAAAGAGTACCTAGGTGTTCAGCGTCATGACTTTGGTAAAGCTGACGATAGCAACCGCATTGGTCAAGTGACTGGTCTTGCTTGGACTCAAGTTGGTGGTGACCTATTAACCATCGAAACTGAATCTATGCCGGGTAAAGGTAAACTGACTCAAACAGGCTCGCTGGGCGATGTGATGAAAGAGTCGATTCAAGCGGCTATGACGGTTGTACGTTCTCGTGCTGAGAAACTGGGTATCAACTCAGACTTTTATGAGAAACGTGATATTCACGTTCACGTGCCTGAAGGTGCAACACCGAAAGATGGCCCAAGTGCGGGTATCGCGATGTGTACTGCATTGGTCTCTAGCTTAACGGGTAATCCTGTTAAAGCCGAGGTGGGTATGACGGGTGAAATCACGCTGCGTGGTGAAGTTTTACCTATCGGTGGCCTGAAGGAAAAACTCCTTGCAGCGCACCGTGGTGGTATCAAAACGGTCTTGATTCCTAAAGACAATGAGCGTGATTTGGAAGAGATTCCAGATAACGTTATCGCTGATCTGAAGGTGATTCCAGTACAGTGGATTGACGAAGTTTTGAACGTCGCACTAGAAAATGCACCGACTGGTGTCGAATTTGACGCTAAAAAATAGTGATATACAGCAAAAATAAGTAAAAGATTGCGCTGATAGGTCGAAAAAGGCTTGTCAGCGTTTTTTTTGGGCGCTAACGTTACAAACTATAGCTGAGCCTTTGTGTAGCAAGGGGTTGGCTAATTTTTAACTATAATTATTGGAACGAAACCTACCTCACAAATAGTCAAGGTAGACCAAAGGGGAATCACTGTGAATAAAACACAACTAGTAGAAAAAATTGCGGACAACGCAGACATTTCAAAAGCATCAGCTGGCCGCGCACTAGACGCATTCATCGAAGCTGTGGGTGACACACTTCAGTCTGGTGACCAAGTTGCTCTTGTAGGCTTTGGTACATTCAGCGTGCGTACTCGCGCAGCACGTACTGGCCGTAACCCTAAGACGGGTGAAGAGATTCAAATCGCAGAAGCGAAAGTACCAGCATTCAAAGCAGGTAAAGCACTTAAAGATTCGTGCAACTAATCTACACCTAAATCAGTTAGGTGAAACCTTGTTGCCAAATGAAACGAAATTTCACAATTTTAACTGGCAACAAGTGAACGATTTTAAAAATTGCGCATCATACTGATGCGCTTTTCTTTTTCTGTTATCATCGCGCACAAGATTATATTTTTTGAAGTGAGACTTCGGAGCTTTTCAACATGATGGATCGATTACGCGAAGGCGTTAATAGCCTTGCGGTTAAAATTATCCTCGGGATTATTATCCTTTCTTTTATTTTCGCTGGTGTCGGTAGCTACTTAGTCGGTGGCGGTGCAAACTCTGCGGCGACAGTAGGCAACACGGAAATCGGTCGAGGTGAGTTTGAACAAGCTTACCAGAACGAGCGTAACCGCATGCAATCACAGCTAGGCGATTACTTCTCTGCAATGCTAGGTGATCCAGCTTACGTTGCATCATTCCGTCAGTCTGTTCTAGACCGTATGGTTAACGACGTGTTGATCGAACAGCATGCAGAAAAGCTGGGTTTGCGCGTTAGTGATGACCAAGTTCGTCAACTGATGCTAGATATGCCTCAGTTCCAAAGCAATGGTCAGTTTGACTCAGACATCTACCAAGCTGCGCTGCGTCGTGCGGGCTTTACTCCGGATAGTTTTGCAGAGTACTTACGCCGCGACTTAGTTCGCAACCAACTGCTTTCTGCTGTACAAGGCAGTGAGTTCTCACTTGAAGGTGAAGTTGAGCTGCAAACTGCATTGGTTGGTCAAACTCGTGACATTCGTAAAGTGGTTCTTTCTCTAGAAGACTTTGCACAAGATGTTGAGCTAACCGATGAAGAGATTTCGGATTACTACCAACAAAATGCTCAGCGTTACACTCGTCCAGAGCAGGTTGTTGTTTCTTACCTTGAGCTTGACGCTCAAGCGATGCGTAATTCAATCGCTGTTTCTGACCAAGAAATCGCAGATTACTACGAGCAGAATATCGACAAGTATTCATCAGACGAGCAACGCAGCATTAGCCACATCCTAGTGCAAGACGAAGCTGCAGCAGATGAAATCCTAGCTGAATTGAACGGCGGTGCTGACTTTGCTGCACTTGCAGAAGAAAAATCAGAAGACTTTGGTAGCTCGGAAGAGGGCGGTTCACTGGGTTGGATTGAGCGTGGTGTTATGGACCCAGCATTTGAAGATGCTGCGTTTGACTTAACCACAGAAGGCGATATCTCTGGTGTGGTTAAATCTGACTTTGGTTTCCACATCATCAAGCTCGATGCTCTAAAAGATTCAGAAGCGAAACCACTTGAAGAAGTGACAGCAGAAATCAAACAAGAGCTGATTGACCAGCAAGCTATTGATGAGTTCTACAACCTGCAAAGCGATCTAGAGCGTATCTCATTCGAATTCCCAGACTCACTCGATGATGCCGCGCAAGCTGTCGGTGTTGATGTTGTGACGACGGACTTCATCTCTCAAGCCGATGCACCAGAAGTGCTTCTTAACCCAGCAGTGATGCAAGCTGTCCTTAGCCCTGAAGTGAAAGAAGATGGCCTAAACTCTGAGGTTATTGAGGTTGCTCCTGAACACGTTATCGTTGTTCGTGTAGAAGACATGCGTGATGAGATGGTACTACCTCTTGAAGAAGTGAAAGAGCAGGTAGAAGTGCAGCTAGCTCGTGTGAAAGGTGAGCAGGCAGCAGCAGAAGTGGCTCAAACGGTACTTGAAGCGCTACAGGCAGGCAACACTTCGGCTCTTGCACAGAATGGTCTAACGTTTGGTGATGTTGAAACTATCGATCGCCGCTCACCGATTGCTAACACTGTGTTTGCGATGACCAAGCCAGAAACTGGCCAAATGACGTATGCAAAGGCGTCTGAGATGAATGGTGATTTAGCCATTGTCGAACTGGCAGCAGTTAACGTGGATATGAACCCACAAATTGGTGAGCAAGTTGCATATCAGCTGATTCAAACCAATGCTCAGCAAGACCTTCAGGGTTTGATTGAAATCCTACGTGATGAGATCAGTATTGAGTACTACATCAACGAGTAACACTATCAACGAGTAACACTATCAACGAGTGGCGTTATCAGGGTATAACCGTGATCAGCCACTTAAGATAAGATGTAACAAGAGTATGAAAAGAACGAACTACTTTGTAGTTCGTTCTTTTTTTTGCTTTGTCTTATGGGCAGAGAGTAGTTGCTTTCGCTAGCATGCTGTCTTTGCTCAACAAAAAGGAAAAAGCAATGAAACATCACTTATCATCTATACTTTTTGCAGTTCTGTTAGCGGTGAGTTTTCCGTATGTAGCGACGGCGAATGAAAAACCAGACAAGTACGAAGGTATCGAAATCACCGTCAACATTAACACTGCAACCGCGGATGAGTTGGCAACCTTGTTGGTTGGGGTTGGCACAAAGAAAGCACAAGCCATTGTAGATTATCGTTCAGCGAACGGTGAGTTTAAAACACCAGATGATTTGACGAACGTTAAGGGGATTGGATCTTCGTTACTAGAGAAGAATCAGCAGCGGATTAAGTTATAAGTACGTGCTTGCTGATTACAGGTTAGTGGTAAAAACTGTGTAATTGAGTGAGCATATCCGGTTGTTTTTGTATATAATCAGCGCCGCATTTGGGTAAGGCTTGAAACTGCTCTTTAGTGTCTTCATCGAAGTAGAAGAGTGGCTGAATCGCCGAAAGAAAAAATAAATGGAGTAGACGATGTCCTCACACACACCCATAGTCACTGTTGATGGCCCAAGCGGCGCTGGCAAAGGCACGTTATGTATGCTTATCGCCGATAAGCTCGGCTACAAGTTATTAGACTCTGGCGCGATTTATCGCGTGCTTGCGTTAGCGGCTATACATCATGGTGTTGATTTAACGTCAGAAGAGGCATTAGTGCCGATTGCGACTCACTTAGACGTACAGTTTATTGCTGAGGGTGACCTTGTGAAGGTCATCCTTGAAGGCGAAAATGTATCGGGTGAGTTACGAAAAGAAGAAACAGGTATGGCGGCTTCAAAAGTTGCGGCATTGCCAAGAGTGCGTGAAGCACTATTACGCCGTCAGCGTGCATTTGCGCAAGAGCCAGGCCTTGTTGCTGACGGGCGCGATATGGGAACCGTAGTATTCCCTGACGCACCAGTAAAAATCTTCTTAGATGCGAGTGCTGAAGAGCGAGCGCAACGTCGCATGAAACAGTTGCAACTGAAGGGGTTAGATGTTAGATTTGACGACCTTTTGAGCGAAATCCAAGAGCGTGACGATAGAGATCGTAACCGTGCAGTAGCGCCATTGCGCCCTGCTGAGGATGCGCTAGTGCTTGATTCAACATCTATGTCAATTGACCAAGTTGTTGAACAGGCAATGAATTACATAGAATCTAAACTGGCTTAGTCATTCGACTAGGCTTGTACGGAGCGTTGGTTGCAAGGATGATAACCGGCGAAGTTAAT
This sequence comes from Vibrio agarivorans, assembly GCF_030409635.1. Taxonomy (NCBI): domain Bacteria; kingdom Pseudomonadati; phylum Pseudomonadota; class Gammaproteobacteria; order Vibrionales; family Vibrionaceae; genus Vibrio; species Vibrio agarivorans. The sequence continues at coordinate 486,079 of NZ_JAUFQF010000002.1, forward strand.
AACCCCATGCGGTAGGATGCCCGTGGACGTTTAAATTATTGAAGATTGAATAATGACTGAATCTTTTGCTCAACTCTTTGAAGAGTTTCTAAACGAGACTGAATTCCAACAAGGTACTATCGTTAAAGGTACTGTAGTAGCTATCGAGAACGGTTTCGTTCTTGTTGACGCTGGTCTTAAGTCTGAGTCTGCTATCCCTGCTGAACAGTTCAAGAACGCTGCTGGCGAACTTGAAGTTGAAGTTGGTTCTGAAGTAGACGTAGCACTTGACGCTGTTGAAGACGGTTTCGGTGAGACGCAACTTTCTCGTGAGAAAGCTAAGCGTCACGAAGCTTGGATCGTTCTTGAGAAAGCTTACGAAGAAGCTGAAACTGTTGTTGGTATCATCAACGGTAAAGTTAAAGGCGGTTTCACTGTTGAACTAAACGGTATCCGTGCTTTCCTTCCAGGTTCTCTAGTAGACGTACGTCCTATCCGTGACACTGCTCACCTAGAAAACAAAGAGCTAGAGTTCAAAGTTATCAAACTTGACCAGAAGCGTAACAACGTAGTTGTTTCTCGCCGTGCAGTTATCGAGTCTGAGAACAGCGTTGAGCGTGACGAACTTCTAGAAACTCTACAAGAAGGTTCTGAAGTTAAAGGTATCGTTAAGAACCTTACTGACTACGGTGCGTTCGTAGATCTAGGTGGTGTTGACGGTCTTCTACACATCACTGACATGGCTTGGAAGCGCGTTAAGCACCCTTCTGAGATCGTTAACGTTGGTGACGAGATCCAAGTTAAAGTTCTTAAGTTTGACCGTGAGCGTACTCGCGTATCACTAGGTCTTAAGCAACTTGGCGAAGATCCATGGGTAGCAATCGCTAAGCGTTACCCAGAAGGTCACAAACTAACTGGTCGCGTTACTAACCTAACTGACTACGGCTGCTTCGTTGAAATCGAAGAAGGCGTTGAAGGTCTAGTACACGTTTCTGAAATGGATTGGACTAACAAGAACATCCACCCATCTAAAGTTGTTAATGTTGGCGACGAAGTTGAGGTTATGGTTCTTGAGATTGACGAAGAACGTCGTCGTATCTCTCTAGGTCTGAAACAGTGTAAAGCTAACCCATGGCAGTCATTCGCTGAAGCGCAAGCTAAAGGCGATAAAGTAACTGGTAAGATCAAGTCTATCACTGACTTTGGTATCTTCATCGGTCTTGACGGCGGCATCGACGGTCTAGTTCACCTATCTGACATTTCTTGGAATGTTGCTGGTGAAGAAGCAGTACGCGAATACAAGAAAGGCGACGAAATCTCTGCAGTAGTACTTGCAGTAGACGCTGAGCGTGAGCGTATTTCTCTAGGCGTTAAGCAAATGGAAAATGACCCATTCAATGCTTACGTTGCTGACAACAAGAAAGGTACACTAGTTAACGCTACTGTTACTGCAGTTGATGCTAAAGGCGCAACAGTTGAAATCATCGAAGGCGTAGAAGGTTACATCCGCGCTTCTGAAGTTTCTCGCGACCGCGTTGAAGATGCATCTCTAATCCTAAGCGTTGGCGACAGCGTTGAAGCGAAGTTCACAGGTGTAGACCGTAAGAACCGCGTAATCAACCTATCTGTTAAAGCTAAAGATGAAGCAGAAGAGCAAGAAGCAATGGCTTCACTGAACAAGCAAGAAGAAGGCGCGTTCGGTAATGCTATGGCAGACGCATTTAAAGCAGCTAAAGGTGAGTAATTCTCCCTCTGCTTAATAAAAGGAGCCTCAGGGCTCCTTTTTTGTTGCCTGCCATTTATGTCCCTTCATTTTCTACACCTTGCTTGTTAAAAGCCTGTTATTAGTCAAATAATTAGACTTAAATCTATCAATAAGTCGTTAAAAATTAGCCAAGTGGCGATTAATCAACTAAATTCAATCTAGAGTTCAAAACGCAAGCGTTTTGCACAATAGGTAACGAGACATATTCATGAAGGTGCTAAGCAGCGTGATTGAGAATATTTGTGATCAGAATGATGCAAGTATTTGTTGAATCTAAGAATGTTGTCTATAATCGCTGATAAAAGAACAAGACGAGGACGAACATGACTAAGTCTGAATTAATCGAACGTATCTGTACAGAGCAACCCCACCTGTCTGCTAAAGAAGTTGAAGATGCGGTAAAAGATATTCTGGAACAGATGGCGACAACCCTAGAGAGTGGTGATCGTATTGAGATTCGCGGCTTCGGCAGCTTCTCACTACACTATCGCGAACCTAGAGTGGGCCGTAACCCAAAAACCGGTGAAAAAGTTGAGTTGGAAGGCAAGCATGTTCCACACTTTAAACCTGGTAAGGAACTCCGTGAGCGCGTTAATAGCGGTAGCTGAGTAAACAGGATTATTGAAGGCGGTATACCTTAGGTGTACCGCTTTTTTATTGGGGGAATTTGTGCACAAGCATGGTTTATCAGACGCTTTTGCTGCATAATCGCTACAGCCGTACATAATGGAGACCGTAGATGATGAAAATAATCAAGGTACTAGCGGTAATAGTACTTTTCCTGGCTGCGTTAGCGTTAGGATCTCAAAATCAAGCTGTTGTCACTTTTAACTACCTGCTTGCTCAAGGTGAGTTTCACCTATCAACACTTTTAGGCGGTGTGTTTGTAGCGGGATTCGTCCTGGCATGGCTTCTGTTTGGTACGCTACATCTCCGTTCGAAGTTGCAAATCAATAAACTGAAAAAGCAGCTCAAGAAACACGAAGCTGCGAAGCCTTCTGCCACGACTACGCCAGCAACAACAAAATAAGTAGACCTCTGAACGAATGCTAGAGTTATTGTTTTTACTGCTTCCCATCGCTGCCGCTTACGGCTGGTACATGGGTAGCAGAAGCGCGAATCAAGAGCGACAAAAACAGTCCAACCAATTATCAAGGCAGTATGTTACTGGCCTTAACCTACTTTTATCTGATCAATCTGATAAGGCAGTCGATCACTTTATTGAATTGCTTCAGGTTGATGATGACACCATTGATACCCACCTTGCTTTGGGTAACCTATTTCGCTCACGTGGTGAAGTCGACCGAGCGATAAAAATCCACCAAAACCTGATTTCACGCCCTAGTTTAACCATAGACCAAAAAAATATTGCGCTACAGCAGCTAGCAAAAGACTACATGGTATCGGGCTTTCTTGACCGCGCAGAGCGTATTTTTGAGCAGTTGATAGATGAGCCAGATCACAAAGAAGCGGCGTTGACCCAGCTAGTGGTTATCTACCAGCAGACACGAGAGTGGAATAAAGCCATCGAGTGTGGAATGCACTTAATTAAACTCGGCAAGAAGCGAATGAAGGGCGCAGTCTCCCATTTCTGGTGTGAGTTAGCACAAGAACAGTTAGCCGATGGTAAGCAAGATAAAGCGGTGCAACTGCTAGAGAAAGCGTTAAAAGTTTACCCCAAGTGTGTTCGTGCGAGTATTGTGCTTGGCAAACTCTTTTTGGAGAATGAAGACTACCAAACCGCGGTTGAGCACTTTAAGCGTGTGTTAGAGCAAGACAGAGACTTTGTTGGCGAAGTGCTTCCCCTTATCGCTGATTGCTATTATCACTTATCGCAGGAAGATCAGTTGGTGGCGTTCCTGCGTGAGTGTATCGGTAACAAAGCGGGGGTATCGGCAGAGCTGATGCTCGCTCAATTGGTTGCCCAACACGATGGTGTCGGTGCAGCACAAGAAGTTCTGACGCGACAACTCGTTAAAAATCCAACAATGAAGGGCTTTTACCGCTTGATTGATTATCACATTCAAGAAGCGGAAGAGGGGCGTGGTAAGGACAGCTTAACCACGTTACAGAAGCTTGTTGGTGAACAGTTAAAAGTGAAACCTCACTATCGTTGTAGAAAGTGTGGTTTTTCGACTCACTCGGTCTATTGGCACTGCCCTTCTTGCAAAGGGTGGGGGTCAATTAAACCGATTCGCGGGCTTGATGGCGAGTAGCCTTAGCCCCATTTGATATTGCAATTAGGAGATGAAATGAACGACCCAAAAGTTATCGTTGCACTAGATTATGATAACCAAGCTGATGCGCTGGCATTTGTAGATAGAATCGACCCAGCAAGCTGCAGACTGAAAGTGGGTAAGGAAATGTTCACTCTGTTTGGTCCACAATATGTGAAAGCACTTCACGACCGTGGTTTCTCTGTGTTTTTGGATCTCAAGTTTCACGACATTCCTAACACATGCTCAAAAGCGGTTCGTGCTGCTGCAGAGATGGGTGTCTGGATGGTGAATGTTCACGCCAGTGGCGGTGAGCGTATGATGACAGCCTCACGAGAGATCCTAGAGCCATATGGTAAAGATCGCCCAATGCTGATTGGTGTTACGGTTCTAACCAGTATGGAGCAGTCTGATTTGGCGGGTATTGGCCTTGATGTGGCGCCACAAGAGCAAGTGATTCGTTTAGCGCAGCTAACGAAAAACTCAGGTCTTGACGGCGTAGTGTGCTCTGCTCAAGAAGCGAGCATGCTAAAGACCCAGCTAGGACAAGACTTTAAGCTTGTTACTCCTGGTATTCGTCCTGCAGGCGCTGCAGTTGGCGACCAGAAGCGTATTATGACACCAGTTGATGCGATCTCCGCAGGCTCTGACTATCTCGTTATTGGGCGTCCGATTACTCAAGCTAGTGACCCTGCTGCCGTTCTTGCAGAGATTAACCGCACACTGGTTTAATCTTCACAGCAAATATAGATCGCCAAGCCATGCCTCAACGCATGGCTTTTTTGATCGCCTTATTATGCTCCAATGCGAGCTAAAACGGGTTTACCGCTGTGGAACTTGAAGTCATCATCTGCTGACAGGATTAGCTCTGCCTCAATCGACGCGAGGTACTGAACACGCTCTTGAATATCACTTGCAGATACTTGCTCTGCCAAGATTAAATAGTCTTGATAGTGACGCGCTTCAGAGCGTAGCAGGGAGATGTAGAACTTGGCAAGGTCATCATCGAGATAAGGGGCAAGCTTTGCGAAACGTTCACAGGAGCGAGCCTCGATGAGTGCACCGATGATCAGTTTATCAACCAAGGTTTGCGGTTCATAGGTCGCCATGTTTGATATGAGTCCCTTCGCGTAGCGCCCAGCAAACACTGGCTCAAATTCAACTCCTCGTTGCTCCATGATTTCTAAAACTTGGTAAAAATGGTGCAGCTCCTCCTTGATCAAAAGCACCATTTTGTCGATAAGCTCTTGGCTATAGGTATTATTACTACGAGGAATAATTGCTTTAGAAATTTGGCTCTTGCCCTTAAGAGTATCAAGTGAGCCCGTTTTGCGGTAGGCAAAGTCCTCATATGGCTTGAACCACTCCAATAGCGCTTGGCTACTTGAATCATCTATCGCGTATTTTCGGATCAACAGCATTGCTGACTGTGCTGCCTTTAGCTCACACATCAAATGGTCAATTAAAAGGATCTTAAGGCGCTCAGGCTTACGTGCCTCCTCTATCCATTCATCGGGGGTTTCACAGTGCAGAAACTGGTGAATTGGCTCTAGAAGAGCATTAATCTGACTTTGTTGCATACGACTTCTATCGTTTCATCTCGTTATAAAAAAAGCTGCTTTTCAGCAGCTTTCTATCATAGCAAATGTTCTCAACTAGAGTGGAGTTACCACTTCTTCTTCTCGCCAAACAGCGCTTCCATATCATTCTCTTTTTGGCGATCTTCGAGCTGTTGTAACTCTTCTGCACTGCGGGATTGACGACGTTTTTCTAGGTCATCGTACATTTTTTGCAATTTTTCACGTGCTTGCATCGAGTAGTTGTCATTTTTGGTACTCAGCACATCTAGCCCCTTCTTGAGCAGTTGTATTGCTGTGCCGGGCTGGCCACGAGTGATCGCGTCGTTAGAGCGTTTGATAACATTTTCGATATTGATACGCATTTGAATAGTTTCAAGGCGAGCGCTTTCCACCACATATGTTTGCGTGTCCATGCGACCTTTATTGTGTTCGCTGCGCACAGTATCACGAAGGCGTTTTACAAGCTTGAGCATGATGATAGCTTGCTTGTCACTATTTGGGACTTTGAATGTCGAGCTTTCAGACTCTTCGTAATTTTCAGTAATTTGTTTGATTTGCTCTTTCATGTGTCCAATACGCTGGACAACATTTTTATTCTTAGGGTCAAGGGCCAGCATATTTTCTAAACAGTCTAAGATTCTATTGTTGAGGCAAAGAAGCAGCTGTTTGCTGAAAGGGACATGATGGGCGTTACCTATCAGATCTTCAGTTGCATCAATAATTGCCACGTAGCGAGCAGATTCCTGCTTCTTTGTGGCCTCGACCTTGACCTTGTATTGCAGCATGATGTTATAGCCCAGTACGAGTACGAGCAAAACAGCGACAAGCGCAATAATTAATCCAATATTCATAAACTACTAATCTAATTGGTTACAGCTGTGCAAAGGATACAGGAATCAAGCCTATATCGGTATCTTAATTTGTCCGCAAAGCACTGTTCCATCAAGGCTAGTGATGATTTGAAGGTGTGTTGTGTGATGCGGCATTATGTAGGCTTTTATTCGCATAGTGACTAGAAGCCAAAAAACTCCCTCTATTTATACACTTATGTGAACTGTATAGCCATGGTTCTCAGGGTAAATTAGGTCATGGCGTCAATAAAGTGTGAAGTGATTGTTATTTAGTGTTGGTGTTGATTTCTTTCTTAGTGTGTTGAATTGCTTGATTTGACTCGAAATATGAATATTCTTATAACAATTAATTATAAACACCCTGTAGGCTCATACTCGCACTAGCTTTGGCAAAGTAGCAAGATGAAAGGATTAAAGGACTAGCCATGAAATTGCAACAGCTCAAGTACATCGTTGAGGTGGTCAATCACAATCTAAATGTTTCGGCAACGGCTGAAAGTTTATACACGTCACAGCCTGGTATCAGTAAGCAAGTGCGCCTGCTAGAAGATGAGCTCGGGATTCAGATATTTGAACGCAGCGGAAAACACCTAACTAAGGTGACGGACGCGGGGCAAGATATCGTTAAAATCTCCCAAGAGATCTTAGCTCGTGTTGAGAGCATCAAGGCGGTAGCAGGGGAGCACACTCACCCTGAGATGGGCACGCTCAATATTTCTACCACGCATACGCAGGCCCGTTATGCATTGCCTGAAGTGATTAAAGGCTTTACCGCTCGTTATCCAAATGTTTCGCTTAATATGCATCAAGGAACGCCGAGTCAAATGTCTGAAGCTATCGCGAAGGGAACCGCAAACTTTGCGATTGCAACCGAGGCGCTGCACCTGTATCAAGACGCGATTATGCTACCTTGCTATCACTGGAATCGCTCTATTGTCGTGCCCAAAGATCACCCCTTGGCACAAAAGAAACCGATCTCCATCCATGATTTAGCGGCTTATCCAATAGTCACTTACGTATTCGGTTTTACCGGACGTTCTGAGCTTGATACTGCATTTGATCGTGAAGGGCTTAGCCCGAAAGTGGTGTTTACGGCAACGGATGCCGACGTGATCAAAACCTACGTACGCATGGGGATTGGTGTCGGTGTGATTGCCAGCATGGCGGTGGATGAGAAACTAGACTCTGACCTTGTTGCTATTGATGCTAGTCATCTATTTGGTGCGAGTACCACAAGTATTGGCTTTCGTCGCGGCACGTTTTTACGTACTTATATGTTTGACTTTATGGAAAGATTTGCCCCGCACTTAACCCGTCCACTGGTTGAACAAGCTATCTCACTCAAGTCGAACGCTGAAGTGGAAGAGATGTTTAAAGAGATCAAGCTTCCCGTACTTTAAAACCCTTCACCTCAATTAGAGTCGCCAATGCTTGGCGACTCTGGCTCTTGCCTCTACAATAGCGCCCCACGCAGGAGGAAGAGAATGTTAAAGCAATTCACCGAGATTGATCACTGGCTGTTAGAGCATCAAGCTTATTGGCGTATTGAACCGTTTTTACAAGCCTGTTTTCCAGAGCAACGTTTGCCTTCTATCCCTGCTCACATCCAAGAGTGGTTAAACACGCTCCAACCCGAGGAAATCTTGCGCTATAAGCTGTCGCCAGAGCATCTTTATGCGGAATTGCGCCATTTACTGCCCTCCATCGCGAGCAATATTTTGAACGCAAGCGAGCCACAATTTTCTTCTCCAAAGCTCGAGTTGAGTGCTCACTCCTGCACTGGCATACCCGGTCGCAAGCTAGAGCAAATTGTCGCGATGAGCAGCGTTTGTTTAGACTCGAATCGTGATATGCAGTGGCTTGAATGGTGTTCAGGTAAAGGTTACCTTGGGCGCATATTGGCATCCATCTCAGGGAAAAACGTCACCAGCTTAGAGTTTCAACAACAGCTGTGTCGCGACGGTCAGCATTATGCCGAACAGCACCACCTTCCGATGACGTTTGTGCATGGCGATGCTTTCTCTGATGAAGCAGAGTCTCTGTGTTGCTCTGATAAACACGCTGTAGCACTGCATGCGTGTGGAGATTTGCATGTCAGGCTGATAAAGAATGCAGCGCAATCGGGTATGGCTGCGCTTTCTGTCGCACCTTGTTGTTACCACCTTATTCAAGATGAAACCTACCAACCTTTATCGAGAGCAGCCAAACAAAGTGGTATGAGGTTGTCAAAGGCGGATTTACGTATTCCTCTACAAGAGACAGTGACTGGAGGCGAACGAGTTCACCGTCACCGCAAGTTGGAGATGACTTATCGTTTGGCGTTTCAACATCTCATCACAACTGAGTTAGGACTTGACGACTATTTGCCGATTCCGAGTATCAAAAAGTCATTACTGTCTGAAGGCTTTGAAGCCTTTTGCCATTGGGCTGCAGACAAAAAGCAGCTAACTTTACCTCCGGTAGATTGGGCTGAATATGAACGAGAAGGTGAGCAGCGCTTTTGGCGCATGGAGGCCTTGAGTTTATTGCCACAGCTTTTTCGTCGGCCATTAGAGCTGTGGTTGGTGCTCGATCGAGCATTATTCTTGGCAGAACATGGCTACAGCGTAGAAGTGGGCACCTTTTGTCAGCGTGAAGTAACGCCAAGAAATCTATTGATCAGAGCGAATCGCGAGTCGAATTAAAAAGGTAGCATTTTTTCCACGAGAAGTCGCTCTCCTGCACAGATACCCATCATGTTCTCAATTCTATGCTTTGCCACTATTATTAATTCTAACAGTTGCTAACATGCAATAGTTCACGAGAGCCGCACTTAACAGGAAAGTTAAGTGCAGTTGGTTCAATTATGTTGAACGTACTGAATTCAGGGAGTAGAGATGAAGGTACACTTTATGACTTGGTTTTGGGGGATTGTCACGATATTAGTGCTAAGTACCCAAGTGGTTGCCAGCGAAACCCGTGTCTATATATCTCAAATTATTGATCACCCAGCGCTAAACTCCGTTAAACAAGGTTTAGTAGAAGGCCTGCGAACCCATGGCTACAAACAAGGCGATAACCTCACTTTGGAATACAAAGTTGCAGACGGCAATGCAACTCAGGCAGCACAAATTGCACGACAGTTTGTGAGCGGCCATCCTGATGTGATGGTGGGTATCGCCACACCGACAGCGCAAGCGCTTGTGGCTTCCTCTCGTCAGATACCTATCGTCTTTACTGCGGTTACCGACCCTGTTGGTGCTCGACTCGTCAAACGCATGGACACTCCAGGGCGCAATGTCACCGGGCTTTCAGACTTATCGCCTATTTCTCAACACTTAGATTTGCTCACTGAGTTACTCCCCCACACAAAGCGTATCGGCATACTGTATAACCCTGGTGAGGCAAATTCGGCGGCACTGCTGGAATTGCTAAAGCAGCACTCCAGTTCTCGAGAGTTGGTCATTGTCGAGCGTGAGGTGCTAAGAAGCGATGACGTTAAGCATATTGCTTTACGGCTTGCTGATGAGGTTGATGTAATTTATGCGATCACAGATAACACTGTCGCGGCGGCGATTGGTGATCTTATTGGTTCCGCCACAAAACGAGAGACACCTGTCTTTGCTGGCGATATCGTGTATGTCGAAATGGGAGCAATAGCGGGGCTAGGGTTTGATTACTACCAAATCGGAGTGCAAACCGCTGATTATGTAGTGAGAATACTCAATGGAGAGAAGGCGGGTGACATTCCAGTTACGGTGGCAAAGGGCAGTCATCTCGCCGTTAACTTGCGTGCCGCTCAACAACTGGGGATTGAGATCCCTGAATCGATGAAAGCGCGCGTTACTCAATTGTACTAGTAGATAAGCGTATACTAGCTTGCGAGTTTCAACTGATATTGCTCAATCACACGTACAATATCATCCGCTTTTTTGAAGGTGCGAATCTCTCTAAACAGTGAATCTGCTTGGGGGTACTGCTGACGAAGATAAGAGAACCATTGCTTCACACGGTTCGAGTAGTAAAGCCCTTTATCCCCTTTCATTTC